>JANNUK010000549.1:0-3628 GCA_031395155.1 Chloroflexota bacterium
CTTGAGGCGGTGGCCCATGTGCCCGCGTCAATCCTCACTTCACGTGAACGCGACGTCCTTCGCCTCGTCGCGGAGGGCCACACGAATCGCGAGATCGGCGACCGCCTCTTCATCAGCGAGAAGACCGTCAGCGTCCACGTATCGAACGCGATGGCCAAGCTCGGCTCACTGTCGCGCTATGAGGCGGCCGCGGCGGCCGAAAGACAGGGTCTCCTGTGAGCGAGCTCCATGCGGACGTTGGTGCCCGCTAGGTCCTCTGCCGATCCCTGCTCTGAGGAGACGGAACGGCTCGGACGCGGCGAGGCACGTGGCTCGGCGACCCCGATGGTACGCTCGGCCGCATGGCAGATACGAACGGTCAACCGAACCTCTGGCTGGTCCGACACGGTGAGACCGAGTGGGCGCGCCTCGGCCGCCACACGGGGAGGACGGACATTCCACTGACCGAACGAGGACGCGCGCAGGCCTCGGCCGTCGCCGCAAAGCTCACCGGCGCAACGTTCGCGGAGGTCATCTCGTCTCCCCTGTCGCGGGCCCTTGAAACCGCCCGTCTTGCGGGGTTCGCGGAACGTGTCACCACGGACCCGGACCTGCTCGAATGGGACTACGGCAAGCTCGAGGGCCTTACGTCAGCGGAGATCCGCGAGGAGCTCCCAAGCTGGACCATCTGGCGCGGCACGGTTCCCGGAGGGGAGGCTCCCGAGGCGGTAGGGGCGCGCGTCGATCGCTTCATCGCGCGGGTCCGCGCCGACGCGACCGGAGACGTCCTCGCGTTCGCCCACGGCCACCTGTTGCGCGTGCTCGCGGCTCGCTGGCTCGGCCGTCCGCCGCAAGACGGGGGCATGTTCGCCCTCTCCACGGCCACAGTGTCCGTGCTCGGCTGGGAACACGAGGCCCCGGTCGTCCTGCGCTGGAACGAAGCCTGCGGCTGACGTTCGGGTCAGTCCGTGGCCCTGGAGGCCTGGGCAGCGGGCGCGTCGGACGCCGGCTCCGGGGGCGATCCATCGTCGCTGGCCTGGCGAACGAGCACCAGGGAGACCGTCCCGAGCGCGAAACACACCATCGCCACGCCCATCCCCGCAGTGATTCCGACGGCCTCCCAGGCCGCCGCCGCCAACGAGGCCCCGATGATCACGCCGAGGTTCGAGAGGGCCGTCACCATCCCGAAGGACCGCCCCCGCCGGGCGCCGTCGGTGGCCACGCTCAGCAGCGCGAACCACGACGCCTGAGCCGCGGCCAGCCCGCCGCCGGCGATGACGGCCGTCCCGAAGACGACTGGAAGCGGCGCCGCAACGATGAGCGTCGCGATATGGCCGAGGACAAACATGGACCCGATGGCCACCATGCCGCGCCTCCCGCGCCGGTCGGCGAGACCGGCCAGCCACGGCCCGATGACGATCGCGCCAATGCCGAACGCGGCGAAGATCAGGGCGACCTGGACGACCGGGATGCCGAGGCGCGTCGTGGCCAGCGGGCTATACGTCGTGATCCAGCCGCCGTAGCCGGCGTTGAAGCCGAGGTTCCACAGCGACAGGAAGAGCAGGGGTCTCAGGTCCGGCCAACGGTCGTGCAGGGACCCGTGGACAGCGGGGATGCCCAGGCCAACGGGGGCCGTTGTGGCCGATGCGGACGTCGGCCCGATGGTCACAGTCGGTTCCCGATCCGGCTCGCGCGGCAGGGCGAGCGAGGCCACCATGGCGAGCGTCGCGGTGACCGCGACCGCGACGAACGGCGCACGCAGCGAGATGGTCGCGAGAACGCCGCCGATCGTCGGGCCCAGGACGGATCCCGCCGAGGCCGCGGCGGAGACCACCCCGTTCGTGAACGCGAGGCGCTCGCGAACCGCGACCCGTGCGATGTATACGCGCTCGGCGATGATCGCCAGGCCACCGCCGAACCCGGCGATTGCCCGAAACGTGATCAGCGCGCCCGCCGCAGAGGTCGTGGCGATGAACGCGTTCGCGATCGCATAGCCGGCCAGGCCGAACGGCATCTGTCGACGGGCCGAGATCCGACCGATGATCGCGCCGGACCCCAACTGTCCGATCGTCACGGTCACCGCGAAGGCGCTGACCATCAGGCCGAGCTGCCCGGGCGTCGCGCCGAGTTCGCGCGCGTACAGCGGCAGGAGCGGCAGCATGATCGAGACGCCGACCTGGGAGATGAAGCCGATGAGCGCCAGGACAGCGATCGGCCGGTCGATCTGGCGCATCGTCGCGGCGATCGCGTCGAGGCGTCGGATCAGCACGGCGCAAGAGTAGCCGGTGCCGGACCACGCCGAGATCGGCACACCGAACCCGAACTATCCGGCTGTCGCCGTAGCTGCCGGTCGTGCCTGACCGTCGACATTCGGCGCTGTGCCGGAGCGCCGACGCCGGGCATCGCGATCCGCGCCGGCCCGGGACGCGGCACGTCGGAAACGGTCCGAGTGGCCCTGTCGCGGCCGCTCCCCGACCCGTGAAATGGGGGCATGGACGCAGACCCGCCGGTTACCTCGGCCGCCTCGAGGGCGGCGTCCGACGGACCCGCTGCTGCCGATCCGGGCAAGAACCGCTGGAAGGTGATCGCCGGTGCCCTGATCGTCCAGGTGGTCCTGGGCACCGTCTATGGGTTCAGCGTCTTCGTCATGCCGCTCCAGCAGGAGTTCGGCTGGGACCGGGCCACCACCCAGTGGGCGTTTTCGCTCGCGCTCGCCACGTTCGCCGCCGCCATGATCCCGGCCGGCCGGCTGCAGGACCGGATCGGTCCGCGTCGCGTGGCATCGCTCGGCGGCGTGCTGCTGGGTGTGTCCTTCCTGCTGGGCGCGCTGCTCATCTCCGGTGACCGCCCCTGGGCGCTGTTCCTGACCTACGGCATCATCGGTGGCGCGGGGATCGGTTTCGCCTATGTCTGTCCCATCGCCGCTGCGACGAAGTGGTACCCCGAGCGGAAGGGGCTGATCACCGGGCTGGCCGTGGCGGGTTTCGGTGCCGGAGCCCTGTTCTTCGCAGGTCCCGCCTCAACCCTTCTCCTCCCGCCGGCCGGGAATGGCGAAACGCTCGGTATCTCGCAGATCCTGCTGGTCGGCCTGGGCGTCTCGCCGGGCGAGGGCTTCGGAATCGGCTGGCAGGCCTTCTTCGTCCTGCACGGGATCGTGAGCCTGGCGGCGGTGCTCGCAGGGGCCGCGCTCCTGTCCAACCCTCCGGCAGGCTGGCGGCCCGCCGGCTGGCAGCCCCTCGCGCGGGCCGCGGGCGCTGCCGACATGGACTGGAGGGAGATGCTCGACACCCCTCTAGCTTCCATGCTCTGGCTCTCGTTCATCTTCGGCGCCACCTCAGGCCTGATGGCGATCGGCCAGTGGACGCCGATGATGGCCGAAGTGCTCGATGGGACGACCTTTGCCCCGGAGTGGATGGGCAACTTCGGTCGGTTCGTCGAGCCGGTTGGTGTGCTCGCCATTTTCAACGCGCTGGGCCGCATCTTCTGGGGCCGCGTCAGCGACGCGATCGACCGACCCAGGGCCATGATGATCATGTTCCTCTTCCAGGGGATGGCCTTCATGCTGCTGGTCAGCGCCCAGACCCCGCTCACGATCTTCCTCGCCTCTGCCTGGGTGGGTCTGAACTTCGGCGGCAACTTTGCCCTGTTC
>JANNUK010000554.1:0-2481 GCA_031395155.1 Chloroflexota bacterium
GCCGCGCTTGCATCGCTCGATGAGGGCGGAACCGCCATCGTCGCGGCGAGTGTCGCCGATCGGCTCGGGCTCGCGGTCGGCGACCTCATGTCGTTCGCGGTGGGGGATGGGCGGACGGTTCGATTGACCGTCGCTGGCGTCGCCGAGCGGACCCTCCCCGGGACCGGCGGCGAGACGATCCTCGTGGGCTGGTCCGATGCCGTGGATTCGTTCGGGGTGGCCGGAGCCGACGTGTTCGCGGTTCGCTTCGCCGCTGCGGCGGGGACGAGCGCGGGGGATGCCGCGCGCAGCTCTGTCCATGCGCAGGCCCAGGCGCGGGCACTCGAGCCGGCTGCCCTTGATCGGATCGAGGGCGCCGTGAGCGACGCGCTTGGGCGGGTCTTCGCGCTGTTCGACGCCCTGGCGGTCATCGCCGTGCTGGTCGCAGCCCTGGGCATCGTGAACACCCTCACGATGAACGTCGTCGAACGCGTGCGTGAGATCGGGGTCCTGCGTGCGACGGGCATGACCCGACGCCAGGTGCGCCAGATGATCGTCGTCGAGGCCGGCGTGCTCGGCCTCGTGGGCGCGTTCCTCGGGGTGATCGTGGGATTGCTGGCCGGTGCCGTCCTCGTCGGAGCCTCGGGCGGGTTCAGCGGGCCGGCCGAGCTCCCGTGGGGGTCCATCGCCGTGGCCGTCGTCCTCGGCGTGGCGGCATCGATGGCCGCGGCGTACTATCCGGCCCGGATCGCCAGTGGATTGCCGATCGTTCGCGCTGTCCAGTTCGAGTAGCCGCTGCTAGACTCGACTTGCGCCGGCCCCATAACGGCGCGAGGAGACCCCCGTGACGATCGCCATGCCCAGGATGGATCGCCTGCCCGCCGCTGAGCGCGGGATCACGATCGCCGATTTCCTCGTTCCGATTCGCGTTGGTGAGCGGATGAGTGCGCGGGCGCGCCACCTGGCGCTGATCGTGGCCGGCGCCCTGCTCGTGTATCTGTCCGCCCGGATCTCGATCCCGTTGGGTTTCACGCCCGTCCCGATCACGGGCCAGACGTTCGGTGTCCTGCTCGTCGGCGGCGCGCTCGGCTTTCGACGGGGCTTCGCGTCGATCGGCCTCTACGTGCTGATCGGGCTGGTCGGCGTCCCGTTCTTCGCGGAGGGCAAGGGCGGGCTGTCGATCATCGTCGGCGCGACGGGTGGCTACCTGATCGGGTTCATCCTGGCCGGCGCCATCGTGGGGCGGCTGGCCGAACTCGGTTGGGACCGCAACCTGCTCGGCTCCATCGGGGCGATGGTCGTGGGGAGCGCCGTCATCTACCTCATCGGTGTGCCATGGCTCGCCGTCGTCGCGAACATGGCGCCGAGCGATGCGATCGCCAACGGCCTGACGCCGTTCCTCCTCACCGATGCGATCAAGTTGCTCGCTGCGGCCCTGCTCTTCCCGGCCGCCTGGTGGGTGGTCGGACGCCGGCCCGGCGACGGCTGACGAGCGTCGCACCGCCGCTTCCTCGCGGCCTCGACCAGGCTCGCGCCGCCGATATCGGCCTGTACGGCCCGGGCAGCGAGGCCTGGCGGCTCAATCGGGAGGCGATGCTCCTGCTTGGAGCGGGACCGAGAGCGCTCCTGCTCCAGATCGCCCACCCGCTGGTGGCCGAGGGCGTCGATCAGCACTCGACATTCCGAGTGGATCCGTGGAGCCGGCTCGCAGCCACGTTGCGCAGCTACATGGTGATCGTATACGGGTCGACCTCGGCGGCGCGCGCCGAAGTCCGTCGCCTGAATGCGCTCCACCGTGGCATCATGGGACCGATCCACGACGCCGCCGCGAAGGCGACGCACGGGTCACGCTACCGCGCTCATGACCCCGAGCTCGCCCTGTGGGTCCACGCGACACTGGTCGACTCGACGATCGCCGTGCACGATGCGTGGATCGAGCCGCTGTCCCGAGATCGACGGGCCCGGTTCTACGCGGAGACGAGGTCCATCGGGCGCGTGTTCGGGATCCCCGACAACCTCCTGCCGACCGACCTCGAGGCCTTTGAAGGCTACGTTGCGGGCATGCTCGGTCCAGAAGGGCCGGTGCGGGTGTCGCCGGTGGCGCGCGAGCTCGCCGGACGCATTCTCCGGCCGCCCCTCGCCCCGCTGTTCCCGGCGTTCGGGCCAATCCTGAATCGCGTCCCGAGGGTCGCCTACACCTGGGTGCTGTGGCCGGCGATCGGCTTGCTGCCGCCGTCGGTTCGCGCCGATTACGGTTTCGCGTGGGGCGGGCGCGAGCGTGCCGTCTCGGCCTGGTTCACGGCCGGGCTGCGGACATGGCGGCCACTTCTGCCCAGGTCGCTCCGCACGATGCCGCAGGCACTCGCCGCGGATCGCCGCGTCGCGGGCATATCCGGGCGCTGACGACCGCGTCCCTGCGCCCGGTTAGAGGCCCGGGAATCGCGCCGCGTACGCCGGGCGGAGATCATCCGGTGTGGCGGCGTCGAGCGCCTCGAGCAGCGC
>JANNUK010000238.1:0-3224 GCA_031395155.1 Chloroflexota bacterium
GAAGGGCGAGAGCTTCACGAAGGGCACCGTCGAGGTCACCCTGGGCGGCAACTAGGCTGAACCGCTCACCCCGCACACACGAACGGCCGGCCCCTCCCCGGGGCCGGCCGTTCGGATTCTGTGCCGCGCGGTCGACACCCCGCTCACGGTCGTCCGAGTCGCGCGTCCGTGGCGTCGTCCGGGACGCCGGCGTAGAAGCGGGCCAGGACCTCGGCAAACATTTGCTCGTCGGGAGCGGCCCGGTGGAACAGCGTCATGCACGAGCGGACCTTCATCGCGTCGGTCGACCCGAAGATCTCGACCGCGGTCCGTCCCGTGGTCGCGAGGACGATCCCGGCGCATTCGCGCAGGCGCGCCCCCAGCACCGGGTGGTCGAGATAGGCGCGCGCCTCGTCCAGCGAGGCAATTGCGAACACCTGGGACATGAGGCTGTGCCCGAGCCCGGCTACCTGCGGGAAAATGAACCAGATCCAGTGGCCGGTCTTGTGCCCGCGTCGCAACTCCGCGAGCACGAACTCGTAGGCGCCCTGCTGCTCCACGAGGAACCGGTCGAGGTCGTACGCCACGGACTCATTGTGCTACGGCGATTCACGGGGTCGGGACCGATCGCGAAGACGGCGATCAGCCTGTGTGGCCGGTCCCGAACTGGCGGTCGCCGGCGTCGCCGAGGCCCGGCATGATGTAGCCCTTGTCGTTCAGCTGGCGGTCCAGCGCCGCGCAGTAGATCTCGATGTCGGGATGGGCGGCGGTGACCGCCGCGACGCCTTCCGGAGCCGCGATCAAGTTGACCAGCTTGATCCGCACGGCGCCCCACTTCTTGAGCACCTCGATGGCCGCGGTCGCCGAGCCGCCGGTTGCGAGCATCGGGTCGAGGATCAGGCACAGATCGACGTTCGCTGAATCCGGGAGCTTGTTGTAATACTCGACCGGCCGAAGGGTGCGCTCGTCGCGAAAGAGGCCCAGATGCCAGACCTGGGCCGTCGGCATCAACTCCAGCATGGCATCGACCATCCCAAGGCCCGCGCGGAGGATGGGCACCAGCCCGATCCGGTCGGCCAGCTGGTGGGCCGGGGTTTCCTCCAGCGGGGTCTGCACTGTGAGCGGGCGGACCCGGGCATCGGCCAATGCCTCGTAGCCGAGCAGCCATGACAGCTCGCGGACGATCTCCCGGAATTTCTTGGGTTCGACCGCCTGGTCGCGCAGGATGGCCAGCTTGTGCAGGACCGCCGGGTGTTGCGACACGTGGAGAGTGGACGGAACCGTCAATGTGAACCTCCGGCGCTCAGCGGCGATACGGGACCGCCGGACGCGACGCTCGGTGCCCGATCTGGGTGGCTGCCTCGGGGCCAATCGTAGCACCGGCCTGAGCGCGGCCTCGGAACGCCGTCCAGGCGTTCGGGGGGTATGCTCGGACGGCTCATCCGCGTCCACGATCGCCGCAAGGATCCGACCCCATGACCGCTCCCGCCGCTCCACGCCAGAGCCGCTCGGGGCCTCGGGCCGTCGCCTCCGCAGGACGGGCCCGTGCCTCGGTCGCGCCGCCGATCCTGGTCCGCCAGGTGCGCAACGGCATCGAGGAGAGCGTCCACCGCGGCGATATCGTCGAGGTCGACGCCGCGGGCCGCGTCGTCCGCGCCCTCGGCGATCCTGACCGGCTGGTCACGCTTCGTTCGTGTGTCAAGCCGTTCGGCCTGGTCGCCCTCATTGAGGCCGGGGGAATCGAGGCCTTCCAGCTGGTCCCGTCCGAGCTCGCGATCATGGCCAGCAGCCACTCGGGCGAGGATCTCCACGTCCGAACGCTCCAGGGCATGTTGCGGCGGGCAAACCTGTCGCAGGCGCTCCTGGCAACAGGCTCCGAGGGAATGCCGCTCGACGCGCTCACGGCGGCGCGCCTGGCTCGCGACGGGGAGAAGGCATCGCCGATTCGCCACATGTGCTCGGGCCAGCACACGGTGTCGCTCCTCCTCTCGAAGCTCCGGGGCTGGGATCCGGACGGTTACTGGCACGACGATCATCCGTCCCAGGTTGCGTATCGCGCCGCCGTCGCCCGGGCCTTCGGCACGACACCCAACCACCTGATCACCGCAATCGATGGCTGCGGCTTGAACACCTACGCCTTCCCGCTCCGCGAGATCGCCCGCGCGTACGCGTTCCTCGCCGACCCCGACGCAATCGCCGCGCGCGACCCGCGTCGGTCCGTCGCCGAACCGCTCCGGATCGTCCGCGATTCGATGCTCGCCGAGCCGGAGATGGTTGCCGGCACGCGCGATCGGCTCGACACGTCGCTGATGAAGGCGCTTCCTGGCCGCCTCGTGTCGAAGGGTGGGATGGAGGCGCTGCGCGGCCTCGCGATCCTCGCAGGGTCGCGCAACGGGCGCGAGGCCGGGCCGTCCGGCATGGCCGTCAAGATCGAGGACGGCGACGGCTACGATCGGGGGACCTGGGCGGCGACGGTCGAGGCGCTTCGCCAGGCCGGCGTGCTCGATGGACAGGCGCTGCGGGTGCTCGGGCGCTACCACCGGCCGCTCACCCTGGACCCGCACGGCCGGGTTGGCGCCGAGGCGATCGCGTCCTTCGATCTTGCACCGGTCGGCGAGTTGATCCGCTGATGTCGCCAGCGATTGAGACCGGCCTGACCGGCTGACCCAGCAAGTCGACCGTTCCGAAGCGACCATCCCCGATGGCCCCCGATCCGTACCGCGTTCTCGGCGTCGAGCGAACCACCCCAGTCGCCGAGATCAAGCGCGCCTACCGGCGGCTGGCGAAGGCCAACCACCCCGACTCGGCCGGCCCCGACGCACTCGCCCGGTTCCTCGAAATCCAGGCGGCGTACGAGGAGATCGTCGAGGGCAAGCCGCGGTCGCGTGGGCCAGGCAGTGCCCCACCCGGCCCCCCGGCCCCGGGATGGCGAGCGGACCCTGAGCGGGCCAGGGCGACCCGCGAAACCTGGCGGCGGCGTTCCTCGCGCCCGAGCGACGCCGGCGCGGCAGGTTCTGCGGGCCCGGGCACCCGGTCGGGCGCGACGCCGGGGCCCGGCCCTGGATCGGACGGCAGCGCCTCCGGAGGCCGTTCGCGACGCGGGCGACGCAAAGGCGCGACGCTCGGCTCGACCACCTATGACGGCGCGGATGCGGAAGCGTTTGACCCGGCCTGGGGCGGTGCATCCTGGTACGGACCGTCGAGCGGTACCTACTGGACGCTCAATCCGAAGGAGTACGCCGACC
>JANNUK010000241.1:0-3038 GCA_031395155.1 Chloroflexota bacterium
GCCGCGTCGCCCGCCGGGACCGGATCGCGCATACACCTCCGCGCCGCTGACCCGGCGCGCCTCCCCGGCCACTCGGTCCGCTGCCGCGGCGGGTCGAGTGGCCACTCCGTACCTGACCTGGTTCAGCTCGGGTGAGCCCGAGCCTCGGCCCGTGCGGCCTCGGCTCGCGCAGCTTCGAGGGCTGACCGTACCCTTCGTCGCGCGTCCGAGCGCCGACCGTCGGTCGAGATGACACGGTCGGCCGCCGCTGTCGCGCGTTCGATAAGCCCACGCTGCGCCCCGGCCCGGCGCTCTGCGTCTGCACGTTCGAGGCCGCGCAGCGCGAGGCGGGCCAGTTGCGCGTCCGGTGTGCACGTCACCAGCCAGAGCTCGTCCATGAGCGGTAGATAGCCGGCGTCGACAAGGCGGATCGCCTCGAGAACCACGATCGCGCAGCCGCTCGCCTCGGCGGCCGCCAGAGACGCCAGGATCCGTGGGCGGACAGCCGGATGAACGATCGCCTCGAGACGCGCGAGGGCGTCCGGGTCATCGAAGACGCGCGCGGCAAGCGCCGCCCGGTCGAGCGACCCGTCGGCCAGGAGCAGGTCGTCGCCGAACGCGACGGCGACCTCGTTGAGCGCTGGCTCACCCACCTCGAGGACCGCCCGCGCGTGGATGTCCGCGTCGATCACGGCCGCCCCTGCGTCGGCCAACCAGCCGGCAACCGTGGACTTGCCGCAGCCGATCGGCCCGACCAGGCCGATGCGCAGCGCGCGCAGGCCGGCCGTCGAGCGGGTCACGGGGCGCGGTCCTCGATCTGCAGCCAGGCGTCTTCGGCCGCGGTGAGGGCGGACTCGACGTCGGCCAGCTCGCTCGCGATCCGGCGCAGCTCGACGAAGTTGGCCTGCACGCCGGACGAACCCATGGCAAGTTCGAGGTGGCTCTTGCGCAGCCCGAGGCGGGTCAACTCGGCGTCGGCGACATCCTTCTGCCGGCGATACGCATCCTTGGACAGCCGCTCGCGGCGGCGCGGCGCCGAACCGCCGGACCGGCTGCTGGTGGGCTGGGCTTCCCGAACGGCCACCTGGGAGTCGTCGCTCACCCTCGAGCGCGTCGAGAGCGTCGTGGCCCGAGCGCCCGCCTTCGGAGCCCCCACGTGCCCCGCGATCGCCCGCCCCGCGGACGATCGGAGCCGCCTCGACTCCTGATCGATGGCCCCCGCGACCGTCCAGCCGTCGGCCACGGCCGCCCGCCACGCCCGATAGCCCCCGTCGAACGGCGCCGCGAGTCCGGCGTCGACAACCCACAGGCGCGTACAGATCGTCTCGAGGAACCGTCGGTCGTGGGAGACCACGAGCAGCGTCGCCGGCGAGTCGGCCAGGAACCCCTCGATCGCCTCCCGGGCGGGAATGTCCAGGTGGTTCGTGGGCTCATCGAGCAGCAGCAGGTTCGAAGCCTGGATCCCGAGCAGCGCCAATTCGAGCCTCGAGCGCTCACCGCCGGACAGCGCCCGGACCTCCTTGAACACGTCGTCGCCACGGAACAGGAACCGGGCGAGGTAGCCGCGCGCCTCGCCCGGTGTCACCGGGATGGCCTGGAGGAGCGCGTCGATCACGGTGGTGCCGGGAATGGCCGCTCCTCGCAGCTGGGCGAGGTAGCCGATCTGGACGCCACTCCCGAAGGTCAGGCCGCCGTCGATCGGCGGCAGATCCCCCGCAATCGTTCGCAGCAGGGTGGTCTTGCCGGCACCGTTAGGACCGACGATGCCGACGCGATCGCCGCGCTGTGCAGCGAGGAACGGAACGCGTGCGACCTCGTGAGCCGCAGTGGCCGGCGCCCCATCGGCATCGACGGCGCCCCGGCCCGGAAGGTAGCCGGCAACCAGGTCCTCGATGCGAACGACGATCCCCCCGGAACGCGTCGGGCCACCCCCGGCGAGCGCCGTCTGGGGCAATTTGAGCCGGCGGCCGGCGCGTGGGGCCTCGCGCCGCTCGGCCTGGAGCCGCTCGAGGCGCGCCTCGTGTTCGTGCATCTTGTTGAACTTGCGGTGGCTGCGGTAGCGCTGGACCAGTTCCTGTTCGCGGGCGATCTGCTCGGCCTGGGTATCGGCGTCCTTGACGGACCGCGCATCGCGGTCCTCGCGCTGCCGGTGGTATGCGGCGTAGTCGCCGCGGAAGGCCGTCAGGTGGCGGTCGCGGAGCTCCCAGACACGGGTGACGGTGGCATCGAGGAGCGCCCGATCGTGCGACGCGACAAGCAGCGAACCCGCGCGTCGCCGCAGGTGCTCTTCGAGCCACTCCAGGGCGTCGAGATCGAGGTGGTTCGTCGGCTCGTCCAGCAGGAGCAGGTCGGGGTCGGCGATGACCAGCCGTGCCAGCGATGCGCGGGTCTGCTCGCCGCCGCTGAGGGCCGTCGGCGGTCGCGTCCAGTCGCTGCGCGGGAAGCCCAGCCCCGACAGGGCCGAGTCGACCCGTTGATCGAGGGTGTAGCCGCCGAGCAACTCGAATCGGTGCTGCAGCTCCGCGTACGCAGGATCCGTCACGTGGCCGGCGACCTCGAGACGGCCCAGCTCCGCCGCCATGACATCGAGGTGCCCGGCGCCGGACCGGATGGCGGTCCGGAGGTCCGGCGCAGCCATGAACACATCGTCGAAGTGCGCTTCCTGCGCCAACAGCCCCAGAGTCAGGTTGCGCTTGCGATGGACCGTCCCATGATCCGCTTCATCGCGACCGGCAGCAATCCGCAAGAGGGTCGTCTTGCCGGCCCCATTTGGACCCACCAGTCCGATCCGATCTCCGAGGGCGATGGACGCGTCGATCGCGTCGAGGATCACGAACGTGCCGATCTCCCGGGTGACCCCGGTCAGCCGAAGGATCGACATCAGGTTGTCCCGTGCGCTTCAGCCGTACCGGCTGACTCGCGCGCGGCGGCGCGTCGGGTCGCGGCCGCATGGCGGGTCGCGGCGGCTCGCCGGGTCGCCACGGCCCTGGTTGCGTCGGTCCGGGCGGCGGCCGCGCCCTCCTCCAGCTCGGACCAGCGCGGGCCCGCCGAGCGCGGGC
>JANNUK010000246.1:0-3278 GCA_031395155.1 Chloroflexota bacterium
CGAGAAGGCGTCACTGGGGCTCATCGATCGCTCGGCGATCGTGTCGGAGCCGCCGGTCGAGACCGCCGCTCAGGTGGTGGCCGCAGTCGCTTCGGTGGCTCCGTCCGCCGCGCAGGCTGCCGATCCCACGCCGCCGGCGGCCACGGCCGTCGACCCGGGAAGCGAAGCGAGTGCCAGAGAGGAGTTGTCGGTGCTGGCCAACGGCCATGCCAATGGTCACGCCAACGGCAACGCCAAGGCGGCCAACGGATCCGGTGGCGGCGGAGGCGGCACGATGACGCTCTCGCTGGGCGGCACGAAGGTCGCCTTCGCCACCCAGTCGGACGCGCCCGGCTGCGCCGAATGCGGCTCGATCATGGTCCGCAACGGCAGTTGCTACAAATGCCTGAACTGCGGCAGCACCAGCGGCTGCAGCTGACCCAGTCCTCTCCGGGGGGAGAGCGGAACAGAGGCCGGGAGTCGGGGGGCTCCCGGCCTCCAAGATCACCGGCCTCCAAGGTCACCTGCAAGTCAGGAGAACCGAAGACGGACGGCAAGACCAGCGGGAAGGCCGCCTCGACATCATCGAAGCCCAGGGCCGCGAGGTGGATACGGCGATAGCCGAACTCCGACGGTTGCTCCAGGGAAACATGAGCGGGCGCACGTAGCGTCGAGTACCCGAGACCCGTCCTCATGGCGAATGCCTGGGCCAGATCAGGCGGAGCGCTGACCCCGGGGACCCGGACACCGGACGCCGCAAGGTGGTCGACAAGGACGGAGAGCCCCGGGAGCTGAGTGCCGGCGGCAATGACCAGGTCGTACGGCGGGGTCATCAGCGCCGCGCCGACCACGACGTTGCGAGACTCGAGATGTGCGAGATAGACATCGTCCTGTCGCACGCGCGGTCCGGCCAAGATTCCGAGCGGCAGGCAGTTCGCGGCCTCCCGTTCGCACAGAAATGAGAAGGCCCGGTCCACGAACGCCGCCACGTCGAACGCCCTGATCACATGTGGCGCAGCCATCTGGGTCTCCGATTGACCATCGAGAACGCTGCCGGCCGTCGATGGCGGTTCAATGTCGTACCCGGCTGCCGTCACGTCAAGGCGTCAAGCCTGCGCATGTAGCCGTAGCCGGTGCGGTCGTCAACCAACGTGAAGCGGATCGACTCGGACTTCTTCGACAACGCGGGCTGGGCTGGAGCCGGCCATACTCAGCCCATGCGCCTTCGGGACGACGGTCCACCAGCCCACAGCGCGGCGGAGGACTTCGCCCCATGACCGCACTCGCAAGCCGTGGGGTGCGCGCCTCGAGTCCGCAGGCGGTGACCTTCGTCGAGTTGTTCTTCGACCTCGTATTCGTGTTCGCTGTCACCCAGCTGACCGTGCTCACGGCCCACGACCTGACACCCGAAGGGATCGTTCGCTCGATCCTGCTCGGGTGGCTGATCTGGTGGGCGTGGACGCAGTTCACCTGGACGCTCAATCCGGCCGATACGACCCATCCGGGCGTCCGCGTCGTCACGCTCGCCGCAACCGGCGCCGCGCTCGTGATGGCCGCTTCCGTTCCGCGCGCCTTCGCCGAGGATGCGCTGTGGTTCGCCGCCCCGTACATCGTGGTCCGGGCGCTTGGCCTCGGTCTCCAGATCCAGGTCGATCTCGAGCGGGTGGGCGCCAGTCACGCGGGAGTGATCAACTGGGCCGCCATGTCCTCGATCGGGCTGTTGCTGGTATTCGCCGGGGCGGCGGTCGATCCGGCCTATCGATCCTGGGCGTGGCTCCTCGCCATCGTCGCCGACCTTGTCGCGGCCGCGATCGCCGGGCGACGGACGACCTGGGACCTCAATCCCGCCCACCTCTCGGAGCGTCACGGTCTGTTCGTGATCATCGCTATCGGCGAATCACTCATCGTGGCCGGGACGGCGGTCGCGGGCGATGAACGATCCGCTGCGCTGGCCGCGGCGGCCGCGGCCGCGATCCTCGTGGCCTGCCTGCTCTGGTGGACCTACTTCGGGTGGTTGAAGGAAGCGCTGGAGCATCGGATCTCGGCTGCGCCGGTGGAGCGGATGGGTTCCCTCGCACGCGACGCCTTCAGCCTCGCCCACTTCCTCATCATCGGCGGCATCGTGGGCTTCGCCGTGGCGATCGAGGAGATCGCCGCGCATCCGGCTGAGCCGGCGCCGGCGGCCGTCATTGCCGCGCTCGGAATCGGCGTCGCCCTCTTTGTCGTTTCGTCGGCCCTGTCGCTTCGGCTCCTCGGCGGTCCGGTCCTCGTTCCCCGGATCGCGATCCTCATCGTGATGGCCGTCCTCATCGTGATCGTCGCCCCCCTGCCCCCGGTCTGGCCGCTCGTCGTCGTGGCCGGCGCACTCATGGCGATCGTGCTTGTCGAGGGCCCGGGGCATGGGGTGATCGGCACAGCGCCACATGCGGGGACGCCAGGCTACGGTGCCGGCTGACCCGCGTGGAGCAAGCGCCGGGAGGATACGATCCCGCGATGAGCAACCTCATCGACATCGCCGACTCGCCGCTCCTCGCCGTTTGGGGTGATGCCGTCCGCGCACGCCGGATCCAGGGGGAGCGGATCACGCTCGCGGTCGTCGAACTGGGCCCCGATGCCGTCGTCCCCGAACACCACCACGAGGCGGAGCAACTCGGGATGGTCATCACCGGCGAGGTCACGTTCAATCTCGACGGCGAGATTCGGCGCCTCGGCCCCGGCGGGACCTGGCGGATCCTGTCGAGCCGGCCGCACCAGGTGACGGCCGGCCCCGATGGCGCGGTCGTCCTCGATGTCTTCACCCCGGTTCGGGCGGACTGGGACGAGCTGCCGACCGTGGACGGGGCGACGCCCGCCTGGCCGGAGCCGCGCTAGGGCTCTCTGCTCAGACCGCCGATCGGAGTTGCGAGCCCCGGCCCGAACGAGCAGAGCACGCTCCCCGAAGCGGTCAAGCCTGATCCCACCGCGGGAACTTTGGTCGAACGCGGACCGCCGGCGGCGCATCGAATAGGGTGAGCGCCCAGGTTTGCGATGGATGGAGGGCCGGTTGGAGCGCGAGCTCGTTGAGCAGGCCCGCCGGGGCGATCGGGCGGCGTACGAGGCGATCGTCCGCCGCGAGGTGGAGACCGTGTACCGAACCGCCCGGGCGATTCTAGGAAACGACGCCGATGCGGCCGACGCAACGCAGGAGGCGCTGATCGGCGCCTGGCGCAGGCTGTCGTCGCTGCGCGACCCCGACCGATTCGACGCCTGGCTCGGCCGGATCACCGTGAACGCCTGCCGGATGGCGCTCCGCCGCCGCC
>JANNUK010000596.1:0-3433 GCA_031395155.1 Chloroflexota bacterium
AGCTCCCGCCAGGGCCAAGCCGCGCATTGCGCCGGCGAGCCCGCGCCGCCAACCGCCGGGCGACGGTCGCCAGCGGCGGAATGGCTCTTCGATCACGCGCCAGCTCACTGCGGCGATGACAATTGCGACGAGGACCAGGCCCAATCGAAGGGCCAGGTCGCCGCCCACCGCCCCCTCGTCCGTACTCGCCACGCCGAGCGCCACGGGACCCAGGATGAGGATCGGCCAGTGCCAGAGATAGAGCGAATAGGAGATCCGACCCAGCCAGCGGAGCGGAGGCAGGGCCAACACGATCCGTCCCGGTGACCCAGCCAGGCCGCCGGAGGCGATGAGTGCGGCGGCGCCGAGCGTCGGAAGCAGCGAGGCGACGCCCGGGTATGCCGTCGTCGGACCGATCACCACGAGGCCCGCGCCGAGGAGGCCGACTCCCAGCCAGCCCGCCATGGCGGCGGCGGGACGCGGCGCCCGGGTGAGCAAGGGGATCGCGAGCGCCAGCAGGCCACCCGTGGCGAGCTGCCAGGCGCGCGTCGGCAGTGAGTAGTAGGCCCAGGGTCCGTTGGAGGCGGTGACCACCAGGGACAGGAGTAAGGAGCCGACCAGGACGACGCTGACGAGGACGGTCATCGAGACGCGTGGGCGCCGGATTCGCGCCACGACCAGCAGCAGGGCCGGCCAGAGCAGGTAGAACTGCTCCTCGACCGCGAGCGACCAGTAGTGGAGCAGCGGAGAAGCGGCGACCGGCGCGAAATAGTCCGTCGCCTCGAGCGCGAAGCGGATATTGGCGAGAGACAGGCCGGCAGCGAGGGTGTCGGTGGCGATGCGCGGCAGGTCGAGCGGGGACAGGACGAGCTGTGCGGCGAGCAGCGTGCTCGCCAGCACGACAACGGCCGCCGGAAGGATGCGTCGGGCGCGCCGGGCATAGAAGGCACGGAGACTGATCCGTCCCGTGCGCTCCCACTCGCCCACGAGCAACCCTGTGATCAGGAACCCGGAGAGGACGAAGAAGACATCGACGCCGATGAAACCGGCCTCGGCACCCGGAACGCCCGCGTGACACAGGAGGACGAGCAGGATCGCGATCCCGCGGAGCCCCTCCAGGTCTGGCCGGAACCGGGGATCGCCCCGTTCCTGCTCAGAATCGCGGCTCACGTCCGCTCGCTGGCTGGCAGTCACGCCCGGTGGCCGACATCGGCCCGACAGGCCGACGATGTTCGTGGTTTGCGAGCCGCGGGTGCGACGATCGCATCTGTTGCCCTCCGCACGGCGTGTAGCAGAGACACGGCGTGTAGCAGAGAGACGATTGGCCGAGCGGAATGCTGTGCCTAGGACCCTGTCGTCATGCCGACACCCGGGACCCTGGACCGCAAGCCCACGTTATTGCGTGTTTCGCGGGCGCTCGTCGGCGTCGCGCTCACGCGGATTCCGACGCCGGCCGTCTTCAGCCTGCCTCGTCCGGGAGCATTGGCCACAGCGAGAACGAGTAGATCGTTTTGCCGTCTGGTCCGATGAGATACATCCGCTGCACGACGCCGCCGTTGTTCGAGAGGCCCAGGACGGCGGCCTCGTCTGCCGATATGACTCGGCGCCCGAATTCGGGAGCCGCGGGCCCGAAGAACTCCGCCGGAGCGATGTCCGGCCATGGCCACGGGACGATACCGGCGTCGCGCGGTTCGGGCAGCACGCCAAGCTCGAACCAGTAGTTGTCCACCTCGAACAGGTTGCCCCAGTAGCGGTCGGGCACAAAGACTCGTGTCGGGAATCGGGCAACGCGGTCGAGGTTGAGGAGATGGGTCGCGAGCTCCGGGTAGCGGTTCGGGTCGGGACCTTCCACGCGCTTGTCGAGACCGCCGGCACGCACGGTAAAGGCAAAGGAGTCGGAGACGTCGGTGTCTCGCGTTTCATACAGCTCGCACGCGTCTCCGAGTCCGCCCTCGCCCAGGGCGAACCGCAGGAGTGCCTGGATTTCGTTCTCGTCCAGATGGGTGATCGCAAACGGTTTGCCGCGGAGGATCGGATCCTCGGCCGGGGGTGGTTGCGCACCCGCCCACCAAAGATGGCCGTGCCGTCGCCGTAGAGGGTGAATGCGGGTCCCGGCTCGAACCGCTCGCCGTCGAGCTCGCCCACTCCCACGACAGCGCGGTCGCCGAACCGGAGGACGACGTCCGTCGGACCGGTTGCATGGCTGAGCACTCCGATCGGCGGGTCGGTCGGGCTGCTGCTCGACGACGGCGTGGCGAAGTCCACGGTGACCGGCACATTGCTGCTGTCACATGGGGTTCCGCCGCCGAGCTGCCCGAGGTTGTTGTCGCCCCAGCATGTCACGCTGCCGCCGCTGGTGAGTGCGCAGGTGTGGCCGCCGCCCACAGAGATCGCCGTGACGCCGCTCGTGAGGCCCGACACGTTTACCGGGACGTCCGTGTTGGTCCTTGTGCCATCCCCGAGCTGGCCGTACATGTTGGAGCTGCCCCAGCACTTGACCCCGCCGCCGCTTGTGATCGCGCAGCGTCCACCGCCCGTGGCGATCGCGCTCACGCCGTCCACGAGGCCGGCGACGTCGACTGGAGTGCCGCTCTCGGTGATTGCACCGTTCCCGAGTCCACCGTAGCCCCAGCACTTGACCCCACCGCCGCTCGTGAGTGCGCACGTGTTGCTGGCGCCAGCCGAGATCGCGCTGACCCCGCTGGTGAGGCCCATGACGTCCACCGGGACGCTGCTGTCAGTCGTTGCGCCGTTCCCGAGGCCGCCGTAGTAATTGAGGCCCCAACACTTGACCCCGCCGCCGCTCGTGAGCACGCACGTGTGGTTGCCGCCGGCGGCGATCGCGCGGACCCCGCTCGCGAGGCCCGTGACGTCGACCGGGATGGTGCTGGGGGTGTTTGTGCCGTTGCCGAGCTGGCCCCGGTCACCCTCGCCCCAACACTTGACCCCGCCGCCGCTCGTGAGCGCGCACGTTACCGAGCCGCCCGCGGCGACCGCGCGGACCCCGCTCGAGATGCCCGAGACGTCGACCGGAACGCGGCTTTGGGTCGTCGTGCCGTTGCCGAGCTGGCCCGTGCCGTTGGCTCCCCAGCACTTGACGCCACCGCCTCTCGTGAGCGCGCAGCTGTGCGCGTAGCCCAACGCGATCGTGGCGATCGGGGGGCTGACGGCCGCTGGGGGTGTTGTAGGGGGCTGGGTCGCGGACGACGTCGTGGATGCCGGAGTCGACGACGTCGCTGGCGACGTGTTTGGGACGGGGCTCGGAACTGACGCGCAGGCAGCGACGAGAAGGGCCACGATGATCGTCGCAGCGAACCGCGAGAGCGAAAAGCGCCCCTCGATCGCGCGGCTCCTGGTGCGCCAGAGTCCCCGTCGTCGAGTCGACACGCTCAACCGCCTACGGCTCGACGATCGTGGTGGACCAGAGCACGGTGCTGTCGGGAGCGATGGCGAG
>JANNUK010000619.1:0-2361 GCA_031395155.1 Chloroflexota bacterium
GAACAGCGGCAGCAGAAAGAAGATCCCGATGCCGGCCACGAGCGTGATCAGGAGCATGATGGCGATCGCGCCCTTCCCCAGCTCCTCGCCTTCCTCCTCCGCCGACGCGACGGATGCGCTGCGCACGAGCCAGCGTGTCCCAACGACGAGGGTCTCGTACAGCACGATCAGGCCGCGCACGAACGGCGCCTTCGCCCAGCGTGAGCCGTGGAAACCGGAATCGAGCCGCTCCGTCGCCCACACGATCCGCCCGTCCGGGTGGCGCAGAGCGACCGCGATTGCGTCGCGACCGCGCATGAGGACACCCTCGATGAGGGCCTGACCGCCGTAGCTGAATCTTGCCATGGGCGAGAGTCTAGCCGTGAATCGGAACGGCGGGCCCGATGGACCCGCCGCGAGACGCTCGAAGCGACCGGCCGCGCGCTGGCCAGGGGGCTGCGATCAGCTGCGGGCCTGTCGCTCGAGGCGCTTCTGGAAGCGCTCGACCTGGCCAGCGGTGTCGATGATCGTCTGCTTGCCGGTGAAGAACGGGTGGCAGTTGCCGCACACGTCAACGCGCAACTCGGTTCGGGTTGAACCGACTTCCCACTCCGTGCCGCACGAGCCGCAGTGGACCTTTGCCTGGTGGTACTTGGGATGAATATCTGGCTTCACGGGTCTCTCCTGCGGCGCCGTCCGAGCGGGCCGTATCGCCCGCCGGTGGTCGTCGGCTACGGTGTCTTGCTCAGGCCTCGGCGACGGCCGTTGCCGGTGCCTCGACGGCATCGACACGAATGCGCTTCTTGACCTTCGTGGCGTGTTCGAACTTGACGTGCCCGGTGACGGTCGCAAAGACCGTGTAGTCCTTGCCCAGCCCGGTTCCCTTCCCGGACAGGAAAGTCATGCCGCGCTGGCGAACGATGATCGATCCGGCCGGGACGAGCTGGCCGTCGCCGGCCTTCACCCCGAGCCGCTGGCCGACGCTGTCTCGACCGTTCCGCGAGCTGGAGCCTGCCTTTTTGTGGGCCATCGCGTCTACTCGTCCTTCTTGGTGGCGCGCGTCCGCCTGGGCGCAGCCGGCTTGATCGGCGCATCGTCCCCGGCCGGCTTGGCTGCCCGGGTGCGTGGTGCCTTGGTCTTGGCCTTGGTCGGGGTGGTGCCCGCGTCGGCCGGCGATGGTGCCGGCTCGTCGGCCTTCGCCTTGGCCTGGGCGAGCTTGTCCGCGAGCGCGGCGTCCGCGGCGGCCTGCTTGGCTGCGGCCGCCTCGAGGCGCTGTCGCTCGGTCAGGGCATCGTGCTCGGCCTTGCGCTGCGCATCCGCGGCGCTCTTGCCGCCGAACCGGATGTCGCTGATGCGGAGAATGGTCAACTCCTGGCGGTGGCCCTTGGTCACCCGCCGGCGCGCCTTCGGCCGGTACTTGAAGCTGATCAGCTTGGGCCCTCGATCGCGCCGAACAACCTGCGCCTCGACGGTCGCGTCGGCGACGACGGGCCGACCGATCGTGGCCTCGTCGCCGTCGGCAACGAGGAGGATTCGATCGAGCGTGATTCCTGCGCCGGGCTCGGCGTCCAGCAGTTCAACTTCGAGTTCGGTGCCGACCTCGACGCGGTACTGCTTCCCGCCGGTCTCGATGACTGCGTACATGGGTCCTCGGAACGATGACGGTCGCGCGTGGCGACGGCGACCTGGTGACAGGGAGAAGCACCTCAACAGGGTCGAGGCGCGAATGCGGAGTGTACGACCGGTCGTCGGATGCGTCAACGAGGTGCCGAGGCGGGATCAGGCGTCCTCGGCGAGAAGTACGCGCTCGCGACGGGTGCTGGCGATGGCGATCGGCCGACCGATTGCCTCGGACAGGGCCGCCACGACCTCCTCGGGGCGACCCGAGCCTCGGTTCTGATCGAACCGCACGCAGATCCGGAGGGTGGCTGCACCCTCGTCGATGGTCGTGAGGGCGATGTCGTCGACGAGCGGGCGCAGGTCGTACGAGACGACGCCGCCACCCTTTACACGGTCCCGCGGGAGGCTGGCCGCCGAGAGCAGACGCTCAATGGCCGCCTCGAACTCCGTTTTCGAACCTCCCGACGGAGCGACGATCACGCGGTACTCGGCTCCGCGGACGGACGCTGCGAGCGCCGGCGCGCCGAGCCAGACGTCATGCAGGTCGGTCAGGGTGTACCCCTGCGGGAGGGCCGCCCGAACCGCGCTGCGGACGACCTCGGTGGTTCGTCGTTCCACGAGCCACAGGTCGATCGGTTCCCGATCGGTGACCATGCCGAGCGGCAACGGGGCCGCGAAGGCCAGCCTGGGGCGGCCACCGCGCCGCGCGTCCACGACCAGGGGGAGTCCGCTCCGAAGAAGGCCGCCCTCGATCTGCTCGAC
>JANNUK010000039.1:0-1865 GCA_031395155.1 Chloroflexota bacterium
GGCGAGGTCATCCACCCAGGCGAGCAGTGGGCAATCTGCCGGGACTCCGAGGGGAGCCCCTTCGGGCTCGCCCGGAGCTAGCGAGGGCCCCTCACGGCGACCGAGTCGCGCGACGACGAAACCGCGATCGACGGGTGGCGCGTGAAGTAGACGGCGTCGGTGAGCTGCACATCTTCTGCCCGTCGTGTCGACGACGAGTGAGCTTCCCGAGCATAGCCGGCCGACGCTGCACCCTAGATGTCCCGCCCACACAGGTTGTGAACGGCTGAGAGATCTATCCGGCCCTCCTTCGAGGCTGTGGGTCTGCCACGACTCACACTCGAAGGAGGGCTCGGATGTCGTTTCACCGTAACGCCAAGCTCGGACTTGCCGGCCGCTACGCGCTTGTCTGCGCGGTCGAGGGCGGGATGACGTTGAAGGCGGCCGCGGCCGCCTTCAACGTGTCGCCTGCGACGGCGCACCGCTGGTGGCATCGCTGGGCGGAGGCTGGCGAGGAGGCTCGGCGGACGCTGTCGTGTCTGTTCGATCGCTCCAGTCGTCCGCACCGCTCGCCACGCCTGCTCGCGCCCGAGCTCGCCGAGGCGATCTGTGCCTGCCGCCTGAAGACGGGTTGGGGGCCGAGACTGGTCGCCAGCGCGACCGGCTTTGCACACTCGACGGTGTGGAAGGTCCTGCGGCGAGCGGGGATCTCGAGACCGCCACGAGCCACACGCGAGCCGGCCAACAGCTACGAGTGGCCGTGCCCCGGCGATCTGCTGCACATGGACGTCTCGGAGTACGTGCGCTTCCGAAGGCCGGGCCATCGGGTAACGGGCGATCGGCGCTCGCAGGACAACGTCCCCGACGGCGTCGACTATGTGCACGCGGTCGTCGACGACCACTCGCGACTCGCGTACGCCGAGATCCACTCAGACCAGCGTGCCCCGACCGTCGCCGGCTTCCTCGAGCGCGCGCTCGCCTTCTACGCCGCCCACGGCATCAGCGCCCAGCGCCTGATGACCGACAACGCTTGGTCCTACACCCGCAGCCGCCTCGTTCGCGACTTCCTTGCCCGCCATGGCATTCGTCACCTCAAGACGAAGCCGTACCGGCCCCGCACCAACGGCAAGGTCGAGCGCTTCCACCAGACGATGGCACGCGAATGGGCCTACGGCCTCGTCTACCAATCACACCACGAGCGCGCGGCAGCTCTGCCACACTGGCTCGAGCACTACAACCACGGCAGGCGACACAGCTCGCTCGGAGACCGACCCCCGATCAGCCGCGTTCACAACGTCTGTGGGTAGGACAGCTAGCCCCAGATGATCCAGCCGAGGAAGATGCCCACGGCGAACCAGGCCAAGCCGCCGATGATCCCGAACATCGCGGTGCGATTCACGAGCCGATACTAACCGGCTCCGGCGTGACGTTCCAGGAACGCGAGCACGCGCGTCCAGGCGTCGTCCGAGTCGGCGGCAAACTCCTCGTACTTGCGGTCGAAGAAGCTGTGCGGTGCGCCGGGATAGACGATGACGTCGTGCTCCACCCCGGCCACGGCGAGCGCCGCTTTGAACGCGTCGGCCTCTGCGACCGGGATCGCGGGGTCGTCCCCGCCCATAAGTGCGAGGATTGGCGCGGCGATCTCGCCCGCCCGCTCCGTGGGCCCCGGTGAACCGTCGCGACCGGGCCCCGGTCGTCCGTAGAAGCCGACCGCACCTACGAGGCCGTGTCCGCTGGCCGCAGCGAGCCATGAGTTTCGCCCGCCGAAGCAGAACCCAACGGTGAAGATCGCATCGCAGCCGACGCCGCGGAGGTGCGCAACCGCGGCTGCCGTGTCTGCCTGGACGCCCGCTTGCGTGGTCTGCTCGACGTGCGGCATGTACTCG
>JANNUK010000099.1:0-2489 GCA_031395155.1 Chloroflexota bacterium
CTGTAGGGCGGGAAGTTGTAGTGGTGGAGGTAGCGCTTCTCGGTCTCGGGGCTGATCGTGTCGATCCGCTGCACATCCGAGGAAGAACCAAGCGTTGCGACGGTCAGCGCCTGCGTCTCGCCGCGCGTGAACAGGCCGGAACCGTGCGCGCGCGGGACGAGCCCGACCTCGACCGAGATCGGACGGATGTCCGTCAGGCCGCGGCCGTCGATCCGGATCCCCTCGTCGATGACAAGCCGGCGGACGGTCTTCTTCTGGATCAGGTTGAACAGGCTCTTGCTGACGCGTGCCTCGCGGCGGGCCGCCTCGAGGAGCGCAGGCATATCGCCGCCGGTGCGCTGCGCGCGTACGGCATTGGCGATCGACTCGCGGAGGGTCGAGATCCGACCCGGAAGGTCGTTCGCGAACCACAGCAGCAGATTGGCCGTCGCCTCGGCATCGGGGAGTGCCCGATGGCTCTGCGACAGCTCGACGCCGAAGAACTTGGCCAGATCGCCGAGCTTGTACGACTCGGCGCCCGGATAGCCGTCACGGGCAATCACCAGGGTGTCGATGTACGTACCGGCCTGGAAGCGGAAGCCATCGCCCTTGGCCTCTTCGATGAAGCCGAGGTCGAAGCCCACGTTGTGACCGACGATGAGCGCGTCGCCGACGAAGGCCAGCAGCTTGTCGGCAGCCTCCTTCGGGCTGGGCGCGCCATTGACGTCCTTGTCCGTGATCCCGTGCATCTGGTTGCCGATGATCGGCCGCCCCGGGTTGACGAATGTCGACCAGCGGTCGACGACCTTCGTGCCCTTGATCTTGACCGCGGCGATCTCGAGAAGGTCGGACATCTTCGGGTCCGTGCCGGTGGTCTCGGTATCGATGACGACAAGCTCGCGCCTGGCGTCGGTCGCCGAGGCGAAGTCGAGGACGGACGTGGTCGACGGCTCGAGATACGGCAGGCGCTTGGCCTTGCCGACGGCCTTGCGAAGCTCCTCCTGGAGCTCGACGATCGGCTGGAGCGCCCGATGCCCGAACAGGATGGCCTCGGCCATCACGTCTTCCGGCAGGAGCTTGGCGCCGGCCTCGACCATCATGATCGCGTCGCGGGTTCCCGCGACGATCAGGTCGAGCTCCGACTCCTTGAGTTCGGTATGGGTGGGATTGACGACGAACTCGCCGCCGATCCGGCCGACGCGGACGGACCCGATCGGGCCGTTGAACGGGATCTCGCTGATCGTGAGAGCCGCCGATGCGGCGATCGTGCCGACGACGTCGGGGTTGTTCTCCTGGTCCGTCGAGAGGACGGTGATGACGAGCTGAACGTCGTCCTTGTAGCCCTCGGGGAAGAGCGGGCGGATGGGCCGGTCCGTCTGGCGAGCGGCGAGAATCGCGTGCTCGGACGGGCGCGCCTCGCGCTTGATGAAGCCGCCGGGGATCTTGCCCGCGGCGTACATGCGCTCCTCGAAATCGACCGTGAGTGGGAAGAAGTCGAGGCCGGGCCGGGGCTCGGAGCGGTTGGCGGTGCCGAGCACCATCGTGTCGCCGTAGCGCACGGTGACCGATCCACCCGCCAGGCGGGCGAGCTTGCCGGTCTCGATGGTCAGCGTCTTGCCGCCGAGCTGCGTCTCAAAGACGTGGGACATGAAGTCTGAATCCTCCTGTTTCGTGAGGAGGAGCGACCTGCGGCGCGAGGGCCTTCCGGCAGGGCGAGGGCGGCGCCGTGTGGCGCCGAACGCCTAGCGGCGGAGTCCGAGCCGTGCGATCACGGCGCGGTAGCGCGAGTTGTCCTTCTTGATCAAGTAGGCAAGAAGGCGACGGCGCTGGCCGACGAGCTTGAGGAGGCCGCGGCGCGAATGATTGTCCTTTGGAAAGCTCTTGAGATGCCCGGTCAGTCCCTTGATGCGCTCCGTCAGGACCGCGACCTGGACTTCCGGCGACCCCGTATCGCCCTCTTTGGTGGCGAACTGGCCGATGATCTCCTGCTTTTCTTCCCGCGCGAGCGGCACTCGGTCCTCCGACACGAACTGATGTGTGTTCCTATCTGTTATGACCGGCGGATGGTAGCAGGCTTGCCCGGATCGTGCACGTGAGCGGGCCCGGTCATGGAGGCATCAGGCTCAAGCACGTCGATCGCAACCTGGACCGTTGCCGGTGGAGGCGTGAACGCGGCTCCCCCGTCACGGACGTGCAGGCGACCCTCCCGGCCGTCCACCCGCCCGCGGTACATGCCGTCAGGCGGGAGGGCCACCGGCAACGGAAAGCCGAGTTCGGCCATGCCGTCGGCGTCCCGACCGGTCACGGTGGCGCGGAGGCCCACCGGACGACCCAGCAGCGTTGCCGCGCTCGCCAGATCTCCGCGCCGGATCGCGGCCCGGATCGCCGAACTGCTGACCTGCCGGCCGTCGAGCGTAAATGGCTCGATGACAACGACGTCGAATCCCATCGCCTCACCGAGTTCGGCCAGGCGCTCCGGCGTGCCGCGCCGCTCGAAGCCGAAGGCCGCA
>JANNUK010000114.1:0-3190 GCA_031395155.1 Chloroflexota bacterium
GCGGACGAGAGAACGACCAGTCCCAGGCCCGCGGCGAAGGCTGCCGGGTCGCCGGTCGCTCCGGCCGTCGATGTGCTGGCGGGCAGGAGCAGCGCTGCGGCCGGCGCGAAGGCGGCGAGCGAGATCACGATCATCGACCACTCGCGCCGATGGGTATCAAGTCGCCCGCTGAGGAAGGCCGAGTGCATCCCGGTGATGCCGGAAACCGCGAACACCAGGCCCACGGTGATAGCGCTCGCGCCGAGACGGTTCAGCACGATCAGGGGGACGACGATCGTGACCATGCCACCCGAAAGGTTGGTGATGGAGATCGCGAACCCGAGCCCGCGAAGTGTCTTGTTCCGCCACGTATAGAGCATGCCGGCCCAGGCGTCGACGAAGAGGCGACCAGTGGAAGCGCTCTCGAACGGCGGGTCAGGGACGCCGCGAAGCGAGATGGCCGCCAGGCCGAAGGCGAGGCCGATCGCGACAAGCGCGACGGGTCCGCCGAACAGCGCGACGAGCGTCGCCGCGATCGGCGGCCCGAGGATCGTGGCCACGACGTAGCCGTTCGCATCCACCGCGTTGACCCGCTCCCAGAGGTGCTTCGGGACAAGGATGGGGAACAGGCTGCGCAAGCCCGTGTGGCTGAGGATCCCGGTGAGCGACGAGATCGCTGCGATCAGGACGAGCAGCCAGGCGGGGAGCGCATCGGCGAGCGCGAGCCCGCCGAGGAGGATCATCGCCACGAGAGCGACGATGTAGTCGATCGTGATCAGTCGGACGCGGCCGTGGCGATCGAGGAGTGCCCCGGCGACGGGACTGACGACGAGGCCGGGAAAGACGCTGGCAAACGTCACGAGGCCTGCGAGGGCCGGCGAGCCGTACTCGGTCAAGGTGAACAGGACGAGGGCGATGCTCACCATCGACTGGGACACCCGGGCGACCTGCATCGCCACGAGGATCCGACGCAGGGTCGGGACCGCCAGGAGGGCGCGGTAGGAGCGATCGAGGCGCGGCGATGCGGGTTGGGTCACGAGCGGGAATGGTAGCGGCAGTGAGGTGCGCAGCACCTCGACGCGGGCCTGCCAGGGCAGGACGCTGACGGCGCGGATGCGACGACGTCTGGTACTCCTGCTCCTTGTCTCGGCGACCCTGGCGCTTCCAGGGGGATGCGGGACCGCCGATCCCGTCCCCACCGCCGTCGTGAACGGCCAGACCTACCTCGTGACGATCGCGCGCGGCATCGCCGTCGGCGAGGACGATCTGGAGCCGCATGCACTGGTCGAACGACTCACGTTCCGGGAGCAGTTCATCGACTGTCAGGCCTTCACGATCCGAGGGGTGCCCGGCGAGGACTCCCTCCTCGTTTGAGCCGATCCCGGCCAGTCCGGTGACGGCGGTCCGTGGGGTGACTCCCTCGCCCTGATGAGGGACGCGAGCAAGCCCATCCCGGCGTTGTCCACCTTGTTCGAGACACTGCGGCCGACGTGGTGCTGAGGTCGCCGGGACGGGACGGCATCAAGTCGCGAGGTTCTGCACGATCAAGACCGCCGCAGGCGCCAGGATCACGATGGCGGCGGCGGGCAGGGTAAGGAGGGCGAACGCCAGGATGGCTGCCGTGCGGGACGACGTTCGGCGAACGACGGCCACGCCCAGGGCCATCAGCAGCAGGGCGAAGGCCTGGATCATGAGGCCAGCCGGCATACCGGCGGTCCCTGGAGGGCTCTCGAACATTGGATCGAAGAAGCTCGGGGAGGCGATCGGCGCGAACAGGAGGATCCACAGGGGCAGCAGGGCCAACACCGTCCGGGAGGCCCGAAAGATGCGCGGGCTGAGCGCGGGCACCGTCCCCACAGATGGCACATCGACGGGTTGCGGCACGTACTGCTCCTTTCGAAGATGGTGGCCAGGTGCTGTGACGGCGACATCGATGATGCTGCGAGCCCACAGGGATGCGAGGGACAGGGGGTCGCCCGAGGCCGCGGCATCGCGTGCCTGCTCGCCGAACACGCGGGTCATCTCGGATCCGTAGCGGTCGCGAAACACGCGCGGTTACAGGCGCAAAAGCCCGCGAAAGAGGACCTCATGCCGCGTCATGGCCCGAACTCGCGTAGCCATGGACGGGCCCGTGCGACGTGGGCCTCCATTCGGGCGACTTCGCTGGCGACGATCCGATGGCCGGAGGCCGTCAGCCGGTAGTAGCGCCTGCGTTCGTCATCGCGCTCGGGTTCCGGCCTCTCGTCGCTCTCTTCGATCAAGCCGCGGTCCACGAGCCGTTTGATATTCGTATAGAGCGTACCCGCTGCCAGGCGAACGGCACCGTCGCTCTGTGCCGCCACCTCCGACATGATCGCGTACCCATGACGCTCGTCGGGGCCGATGGCGAGGAGGATGTGGATCGCGGCCGGAGGGAGGGGTGCGTCGCCCGTTGACACTCCCGAACTATATCCAATAGCGATACATTGTCAACACGCTGCTGACCACAAGTTTGGGAATGTGGCGCGCCCGGCGGGACTCGAACCCACGACCTTTAGGTCCGCAACCTAACGCTCTATCCGCTGAGCTACGGGCGCACATGTTGCTGCAACGAGGCTGGCGGAGAGGGAGGGATTCGAACCCTCGGAGCAGGTTACCCCACTCAGCGGTTTAGCAAACCGCCGCACTAGGCCTCTATGCGACCTCTCCGTCGCGCAGCGGGCGGCATTCTACCATCCGGGCTCGGGCGAACCTCCCGATCCAGTGAACCTCCCGATCCATCTCGATCCACTCCGGAGGTCGACTGTCGACGGCACCGACAGCCGCACGTTGGACGCGCACCGCCTACTCGGTATGGGAGTGGTAGCGCACTGGATGGTCCGTCGGGCGACGGGATCCGTCCGGTTTACGCGGAGTGCGTGTGCCGCGATGCCGGAGAACGGCGATCGGTGCTCCAGCACCCCTACAGCTGGTGAACGGGCGGATGGTGGGGTCGCGCGGTGCCCGCCAGGCGTTTCCGGGGCCCCGTACGGTTCGCGGCCCAAACACCGTTCGGGCACGCGTTGACACCAGACCACCGGTGGGCTACGGTCCGCCCACGCACATGAAGCAGTGGTTCTACTTTCGATGCCCGGCATGAAGGCCCCAGGTCCGTAAGGACCGAGGAGCACGGTTCGTGCCGGGAGAGCAGAGGCGACAGACCTCTGCTTTTTTGTTTCCCGGCGGCGCGAAC
>JANNUK010000132.1:0-3703 GCA_031395155.1 Chloroflexota bacterium
GGTGTCGCGACCGCTGTGCTACCATCCAGCGCCGATCCCAGCAGAGGTCCCCAAGCGTGAATCCGTTCCTGTCCATCGGCCAGCTCTTCGTCAGCCTCGCCCTGGTCGTGTCCGTCCTGATGCAGGCGCGCGGCACCGGACTGTCGGGAGCCTTCGGCGGCGACTCCGCCGTGTATCGAAGCCGACGCGGCGTGGAGCGCCGCCTGTGGCAGTTCACGATCATGCTGCTCGTCCTGTTCATCGTCTTCGCGATCGCGGCGTACCTGCTGGCGCCCTCCGTAGGTTGAGTCGCTCGAACGCCGCGCGATGACGCGCCGCGACCGGGCCGTCATCGCGATCCTCGTCCTCCTCCTGGGGGCGCTGGCGGTCGCCATCGGGATCCAGTCCATCCCCTCGTCGGACGGCCCTGGCCAGCCGTCGCCCTCGATCGTGGTCGCGCGGCCCTATGTGGAGGGTGTCGTCGGACGGGCGACATCGGTCAGCCCGCTCTCGGCCCGCAGCGAGGTGGACCGTGAGCTCGTGGCTCTCGTCTTCAGTGGACTGCTCAGGAACGGGCCGGGCGGGACACTCGTCGGTGACCTGGCGGACCAGTGGACGTTCGAGCCCGACGGCTCGTCGGCCACGTTCCGGTTGCGCGAGGACGCCCGCTGGCAGGACGGCGTGGCGGTCACCGCGGCCGATGTCGCCTTCACCGTGGCGACGCTGCACGACCCCGAGTACACCGGACCCGGGGCAGCGTCGTGGCGCGAGGTCGCCTTCGAGGTCATCGACGAGCGGACGATCCGGTTCGGGCTGAAGACGCCGCTCGGCGGGTTCCTCCAGGCGGCCACCCAGCCGATCGTGCCGGCCCATCTGCTGCGCGACATTCCGCTGGCGGAGCTCGCGGACGGCGCGTTCGGCCGCGAGCCGATCGGATCCGGACCCTTCCGGCTGGTCGGCCTCACCGACACCGAGGCGGTCCTGGAGCCTGCCGGACTCACGTCGAGCGTCGACCCGGGCGCGGCCCCCACGGATCCCGCGGCTCCCACCGATCCGGCAGCGCCGACGGCGCCCGACCTGCTGGAGCCGTCCCCGACCGAGCTCAGCTCCCAGCCCATCCCATACCTCGCCGGCATGACATTCCGGTTCTTCGACACCACCGAGGAGCTGGCCGCGGCCTACGAGGCCGGCGACCTCGACGTGGCCTCCGGCCTGAGCATCGAGGACGCAGCGCGCCTCGGCGCCGCGTCCGACAGTCGCCTGCTGCGCTACCCGACCACGACCCTGACCGCGGTCGTCCTGAACCTGCGCCCCGATCGGGCCCTCTTCCGCGACGCCGCCGTCCGGCGGGCGCTGCTCGCCGCCATCGATCGAGCGGCGATCGTCGCCGGCCCGTTCGGCGGGTTTGGGACCGTGGCCGACTCGCCGATCCCGCCGACGTCGTGGGCCTTCGATGCCGCGTCGTCGCCGCCCGTCGCCTTCGATCGGTCCGCATCGGTGAGCGAGCTGCTCAAGGCCGGATGGACAACGGTCGAGGGGCAGCTCCGGCCGCCCGATGCCGTTGACGCGTTCAGCCTCGAGCTGATCTATCCGGGGGTGGTGTCCGGTTTTGCGGGGTCCGTGGCGGAGGCCATCGCCGCGGGCTGGTCGACGACCGGGGTGACCACCACAGCGCTGCCATTGCCTGCCGGCGACTTCTCCGGCGCGCGCCTGCGCGAGGGCGACTTCGATGCCGCCGTGCTGTCGATCAGCATCGGCCTCGATCCGGACCTGTACCCGCTCCTCGCCTCCACCCAGGCCGTTCACGCCGGGTCCAACGTGAGCGGCGTCCAGGATCGAGTGCTCGACGGGCTGCTCGAGGCCGCCCGGCGACCGGGCACGGACGAGGAGCGACTGGCGGCCTACGTTGCCCTCCAGGTGCGCCTTGCGGAGCGCCAGTACCTCCTCCCCGTGGCCTTCCGCGAGCTGGTTGTCGTGGCCCGCGACACGCTCAGCGGACCCGAAATCAGGACCCTGGGGGACCCCGGGGACCGATTCTGGGATGTGCTAACATGGCGGCTCGCTTACGACCCGTGAGCTTCGGCGACCGATGGATCGGGATCCGAGCCGAGGTGGCGAAATTGGCAGACGCGCTAGCTTCAGGAGCTAGTGCCCGCAAGGGCGTATGGGTTCAAGTCCCTTCCTCGGTACCACCACCTCTCCCTCCCGGGTCCACGGACACGGCGACACCTGCCCAGGTGGCGGAATTGGTATACGCGTACGTTTGAGGGGCGTATGAGGCAACTCATCCGGGTTCAAGTCCCGGCCTGGGCACCACTCCTCCCGAACCTGCCCCGCGTCGGGTGACGGCCTGCGCAGCGCCGCGTGTCCGGCTGTACGCTTGCGGCCGGGCGGTTAGCTCAGTTGGTCAGAGCGCCTCGTTTACACCGAGGAAGTCACTGGTTCGAGTCCAGTACCGCCCACCATCGCGACGAGGGGCGGCGCGTCGATACCCGCCCTCGCGTCGATAGCAGCCCTCAGTCGATACCCGCCCGCGAGCCGGGCTGGTAGACTCGACGGGACCCTCGGGGAATCCCGAGCGGCGTGTCTGAGGGGAACCGATGGAGAACCTGCTGATCCCACTGATCGTGGTCGTCGTGATCGCGGTCTTCGTGATCGGGATCTACAACGGCCTGGTCGGCCGCCGGAACCGGGTCGACGAGGCGCTGGCCCAGATCGAGGTCCAGCTGAAGCGCCGCCACGACCTCATTCCCAACCTGGTGAATGCGGTCAAGGGCTACATGCAGTTCGAGCAAAAGGTCCTGACCGACGTCACGAATGCGCGGGCCTCTGCCGTGTCGGCCGGCGCCCAGGGCGTCGCCCAGCAGGCCGCGGCCGAGAACATGCTCACCTCGACGCTGCGTTCGCTGTTCGCCGTCGTCGAGAACTATCCCGAGCTGAAGGCCAACCAGAACGTCCTGGAGCTCCAGGAGCAGCTGACGACGACCGAGAACCAGATCTCGTTCAGCCGCCAGCACTACAACGCGACCGTCCTCGACTTCAACACCGCGATCCAGACGTTCCCCAACCTGGTGCTGGCCGGACCGTTCGGCTTCGCCAAGCGGGACTTCTTCGACGCGGAGCCCGAGGCGGCCAACGTCCCCAACGTCGACCTCAGCCTCGGCTGATCGGCTGACGGCGGGTCGCCGCCACCATCGACATGTCCGTCTCCTCGTTCCACCAGCAGACCGCCGCCAACCGGCGCAATTCCGTGCTGCTGGCGGTCGTGGTCACGCTCCTGCTCGGCGCCCTCGGCTACACGATCGGGTTCGGCACGACGGGCGTGCCCGAGGGCGGAATCGGGACGACGCTGGGGGCCCTCGGCCTCGGCGGTGTCCTGTCGCTCGGCTCGTACTTCGCCGGTGACAAGCTGGTGCTGGCGGCCTCGGGGGCGAAGCCGGTCGATGAGGGGTCCGCGCCGCAGCTGATGAACGTCGTGCGCGAGCTGGCGCTGGCGGCCAACATCCCGATGCCGAAGGTGCATGTCATCGACGACTCTGCGCCCAACGCGTTTGCCACGGGACGCGACCCGAAGCACGCCTCGATCGCCATCACCACCGGCCTCCTGCAGAAGCTCGATCGCGAGGAGCTCCAGGGCGTCATCGGCCACGAGCTGTCCCACGTCCGGAACCTCGACATCCGCTTCGCGCTGCTCGTCGGGGTGCTCGTCGGCTCCATCGCGCTG
>JANNUK010000134.1:0-2237 GCA_031395155.1 Chloroflexota bacterium
TGCCGGTCAACGGCGCCGCGCCGAGCCGCGGCCACACGGAGGGCTACCCCATGCGTTACCGCGGGCGACTACGCCGGACGATCGCCGCCCTGGGCCTGCTCCTTGCCGTGGCCAGCCCCAGCGTGGTACGAGCCGAAGGCCTCGATCCTGTCCTTCTCGTTCATGGATGGCGCGGCGCGGCTGGAGACTGGGCGACGATGGTCGACAGGTTCGACGCCGAGGGGATCGGTCGCGTGGTCGTCACGATCCAGCTGCCGGGCCAGGACAACGTCGCCAACGCGGCGGCGATCTCGACTCTCGTCGCCTCGAGCGGCTGGTCGCGCTTCGATCTCGTCGGGGTGAGCATGGGCGGGCTCTCCGCCCGGTATTACGCGAAGAATCTCGGCGGGACGGCCACGGTCGATTCGTACGTGTCGCTGGGTACTCCCCAGTACGGGATTTGGCCGGCGTGCCTGCTCTCCCAGAGCAGGGGTGGGCAGATGTGTCCGACGAGCAGCTTCCTGCGATCACTCAACAACGGCGACGACACGCCCGGATCGGTTCGCTACATGACGCTGACCAGCCCGAGCGATACCACGGTGCCGTCCAGCAGCACCCGCCTCGACGGCGGGGCATGTTTCGTCTCGGTGCCAGGGGTCGTCCACACCGCCTACGAGGAGAACGAGACCGTGTTCGCGCGGGTCGTCAGCGCGATTGACGGCGGCTGCCCCGGCACCTTTCAGTAGGACCGCTGACGAGCGGCGGTGACGCCATCCCGTCTCGGTCAACGCCATCCCGTCTCGGTCAGGAGCGCTTGCGCTCCAGGTCCAGGAACGGGAGGTCCACAACCTTGGCCGGAACGCGGCCGCGGCGTCCCTCGACGGTCCACTCCACCTCGACGCGCGTACCGACCGCCTCGTAGCGTGGCGGAACCGAGGCCAGGGCGATGGCCTGCTTCAGGATGGGGCTCCAGCCGAGGCTGGTGATCTTTCCGAGCTGGGGGCCGCCCCGCTCGGCAAAGACCGGCACCGACGAGCGATTCACCGATGCCGAAATCGCCGGCGGCAGGCCCTGAGCCGTGTAGAGGCCCTCGATGCCGTACCAGTCGAGTTCGATACCCACGAGACGTCGCGGTGGACCGCCGGCCGCCTGTTCTCGCCGGAGGGCCAGCCGGCCGACGAAGTCGGCGGGCTTGTCGAGGTCAACGAGCCTGCCCAGCCCGATCTCATAGGGCGAGTAGTTCTGGTCCGGATTGATCGCGTGGCGGGCCGACGTGTAGTCGATCTCGAGCAGGATCAGCCCGGCCTCCAGCCGGACGACATCGAGGGCGAGCATCCCGGCCGGCCGAATCCCGTACGCCCCGCCCGCTGAAATCAGCGCGTCCCAGGCGTCCACCGCGCGGTCCGCGGCGATCCACACTTCGTAGCCGAGGTCGCCGGTGTAGCCGGTTCGGCTGACGTCGACGGCGATGCGCTTGCGACCCAGCCTGAGTCGTGACGCGCGACGCCGGAAGTAGCGCAGGTCGGAGAGATCCTCGCCGCTCGCCGCCTCGAGGACGGCGCGCGACAGCGGTCCCTGGATGGCGAGCGCGGCCGTCGCCTCCGTCTCATCGTCGACCATGACGTCGAGCCCACGACTGTTGAGTCCGAGCCAGCGCTGCTGGGGATCGGCCGCAGTCCAGCGGAACGATCCGTCGTCGAGGGCATGGACCGTGCCGTCGTCGATGACCTTGCCGAATTCATCGCACCAGGGGGTATAGAACACGCGACCCGGAGTGAGCGCCGCGGCGTCCCTCGTGATCACGCGGTCGACGAGGCGCTGGGCGTCGGGGCCGTGGACCCGGTACTTGTACAGCGGCGAGACATCGATGAGCGCGGCGGCCTCGCGGATGGCGTTGTACTCGATGTCATGGGCATCGGCGTAGACGCTCGAGGCGTAGTAGCCGGACCACTCACGCCACTGCATCTTGCGGTTGAGTGGTTCCGTCCGTGGGTGGAGTGCGCTGCCGACGCTCATGGCTCCCCGAGTATGAGCCACGCCCGCCCACGCCGGAGGGTCGGCGCGCGGCCCGGGACGCTCGATTCACGTGCCAGGATCGACGCGTGCCAGGATCGACGCGTGCCAGGATCGACGCGTGCGTGCGGCGCGTGCCAGGATCGACGTGCGTGCGGCGCAACAAACGGTGCCAATGGGAGGGCTCTGCCGGGAGCCCCTGCACGCGGCGGAGCCTTGCGCCCGTCGATTCGGCCGATCTGTTG
>JANNUK010000268.1:0-10948 GCA_031395155.1 Chloroflexota bacterium
GGATGGGGATCCTGCCGCTCCAGTACCGGCCCGGCGAGTCGGCCGCGTCGCTCGGCCTGACCGGCCGGGAGTCGTTCACGATCCACGGCCTCGCCGATCTGGGCCCTCGCGCGCTCGTACCGGTCGTCGCTCGCGACGGCGACAACACCGAGCGCCCGTTCGAGGCGATCGCCCGCCTCGACGGCCCGATCGACGTCGACTACCTCCGCCAGGGAGGCATCCTGCCCGCCGTCCTGAGGAAGCTGGCCGCTTCAAACTGACTGCGACCAGTCGCGGGAATCACCACCCGCGCGGGGTCGGCCATTGATTTCCTGGGAGGCGCAGGGAGCCGAGCCGATCGAGGGGTGATCGCGGGCCGACGTACGTCTGAAGCCGGCGAGCGATCTCCCGGTCCGCGCGACGCCACGCGAACAGGCTGGCCAGCTTGGTCCACCAGCCGATCATCGGAGACACCATCCTTCTCGTTCGTCGCGCCGAGCGCGCGAGTAAACACAAGACGCCCGACCGCGGCGTTCGGTTACGAGAGAACCGGGGATGGTGGGCGATACTGGGTTCGAACCAGTGACCTCACGGATGTGAACCGTGCGCTCTGACCGGCTGAGCTAATCGCCCGGGAGCGGCATGATACCCCGGGATCGGATCAGCGGAGCAGGCCCGCCCAGCGGGCGGCCACGGTGGCTCGGGCGCCCGTTGTGGCGAGCTCGACGACCTTTCGGCGGCCCGTTCCACCCGACACGAGACGCAACGAGGTCCGCGGCACGCCGAGTTCGGCCGCGAGGACCCGGAGGAGCGCCTCGTTTACCGCGCCGACGATGGGGGCCGCCGCGACGCGAACACGAAGCCTGCCCACGACGACGCCGTCGACGCGCTCGGCACCGCCGTGTGGCGTCAGCAGGACGGCGAAGCGCGCCGTGTCGGGATCGTGGCCACCTACCATGCGACGGTCGCTACGTGAGCGCCCGGACGAAGACCCCCAGGATGAGCATCACCACGAGCGGGCTGAAATCGATCATCCCGGTCTGCGGCATGAGCCGGCGGACGGGGGCCAGGATCGGCTCCGTGACCTGCATGAGGAACGCTCCGGCCCGAGTCCGTCCCTGCGGATCGACCCACGACATGATGACCCGCCCCAGAATGAGCAGCCACAGGGCCAACACGAAGAAGCGGAAGAAGTTGGCGATGAACGCGACACCCATGGTCCGAGTCTAGCAGCGCCCGAGCAGGGCCTGTGTCACCGGCTCAGCCGGGGCGGGCGCCGAACAGCGCGCGCCCGACCCGAACGATCGTGGAGCCTTCCTCGATCGCGACGGCGAAGTCATCGGACATCCCCATCGACAGCTCGGGTCCGAGCTCGGGATGGGCCGCTCGCAGACGCCGGGACAGGTCGCGCAGGGCAGCAAACGTGGGCCTGGCAGCCTCGGGATCGTCGGTCAGGTGGCCCACGGTCATCAGTCCGCCGATCCGGATGTTCGTGAGGGTCAGCAGATCGCCAAGCTCCCGTGCCAGAGCGGCCGGATCGAACCCGGCCTTCGCCGGATCCGCATCGACGTTGACCTGGACCAGGACCGGCAGCGGGATGCCCGGGCGGACCTCACCCGCGATCCGATCGAGGCGCCGCGCCAGGTCGGCCGAATCGACCGTCTGGATCCGGGCGAACGTCTCGATCGCGCGACGCGTCTTGTTCGACTGGAGCGGCCCTACCAGCTCCCACGTTGCGCCGGGGACGAGTGGTGCCTTGGCGACACCCTCCTGCACCCGGTTCTCCGCCAGTCGATCGAGGCCGACGGCGACGGCGTCGCGGAGGCGCTCCGGCGCGACGGTCTTGGACACGGCCAGGAGCTGCACGTCGAGCGGATGACGGCCGGCGCGCGCGCACGCGTCCGCGATGCTGGCGAGAACGGAGCGATGGCGCGCCGCCAGAGCCTCGAGTTCGGGCCGGCCCGCGCCCGTGGTCATCGGGCGCATAACCCGACCGGGCGACTACTTCCGGCGGAGGAAGCTGGGGATCTCCAGGTCGTCGGCGTCATAGGCGGCACGCTTGACCGGCACAGGGTCCCCCACCGAGCGCATCACCGGCGAGCCGACCGTGGCCGCCGCGTCGTCGCGCTTGCCCGGGGACCCGGGTACGCCTGCGTCCGACAGCTGGGTTCGCTCGCGCTCCATCTCGGCCAGGTAATCGCGCGGTGTGCGCGACGCGGCACCGTCGGCGACCGTGGCCGAGGCTCGCGACGCGTCGCGCCGGCGAGTGCCGTCGAAGCCCGTCGCGATGACCGTGATCATGACCTCGTCGCCGAGCCGCTCGTTGAAGCTGGTGCCGAAGATGATGTTGGCCTCCGGGTCCGCCGCAGCGCGGATCTCCTCCGCGGCCTCGGTGACCTCGTACAGGCTCAGGGTGGACGAACCGCTCACATTGAAGAGGATGCCCTGCGCGCCGGAAATGTTGACCTCGAGCAGCGGGCTGGCAATGGCCTGACGAGCGGCCTCGAGAGCCCGATTCTCGCCGGACGCCCGGCCGATGCCCATGAGCGCCGAACCGGCGTCGCGCATGATCGCGCGCACGTCGGCGAAGTCGAGGTTGATCAGGCCTGGCATCGTGATGATGTCGCTGATCCCCTGGACGCCCTGGCGGAGGACGTCGTCGACGACGCGAAAGGCGTCGAGGATCGAGGTGTTCTTCTGGACGACGTCCTTGAGCCGGTCGTTGGGGATCGTGATGAGGGTGTCGACCTTCGACCTGAGTTCCTCGGCGGCCTTCTCGGCGACCAGCCGGCGCTTGGCGCCCTCGAACCCGAACGGCTTGGTCACGACGCCGATCGTCAGGGCGCCGGCCTCCTTCGCCAGTTCCGCGACGATGGGTGCCGCGCCCGATCCGGTCCCACCGCCGAGGCCGGCGGTGATGAACACCATGTCGGAGCCCTCGAGGGCCGCGGCGACCTTGTCGGAATCCTCCTCGGCTGCACGTGCGCCGATCGCCGCATCGCCGCCTGCACCCAGGCCGCGTGTAACCTTGTCGCCGATCCTGATCTTGTGCGGCGCGTCCGACTGCAGCAGGGCCTGGGCGTCCGTGTTGCAGGCGATGAACTCCACGCCCATCATCTCGGCCCGGATCATCCGATTGACGGCGTTGCTGCCGCCCCCGCCGACACCGATGACCCGGATCAGCGCGAAGTTCTCGGAATCGGATCGCAGGCCCATCGCAGCTCCTCCGCAGGCCCTTGCGGGCCGGTTGTTCGGTCGTCAGAACCCCACGCCCCGGGGTGGCCTCCCAGGCAGCGTACATCAGGGGCGCCAAGATTTCGGCGAGTCTACCACCGGGGCCCCCGACGGGCGCGCCGAAGTCGGCGGCCGCGTCGATTCGAAGGCAAGCTGATGGTGCGTAGAGGCACCATCGTTCCGCTAGGGGAAGATGCTCCGCAGGGCGTCGCGGATGCGGGCCAGGCCGCCCATCGCCGGCGCCGACTCGTAACGCGGGGTATCGCCGCTGTTCAGGCTCTGCGCGCCCCACTGGAGGAGGCCGATCGCCGTCGCGTACGTCGGGTTGAGAAGGGTCTCGACGAGCCCACCGACGCTGCTCGGGCCGGCCACCCGGACCGGCATTTGAAGAACCTCCCGACCGAGCTCCGCGGCTCCGGCCAGCTGCGACGCGCCGCCCGTCAGGATGACTCCGCCCGGCAGCATCCCCGCGCCGGCGCTCTGCAGCTGGGCTGCGAGCAGCTCGAAAGTTTCGCGCATCCGCGCCTCGATGATCTGGGCAACTTCCATCCGGCTGACCGTCCGTCCGGCTTCCTCGCCGAGGACGGACACAGAGATCTCCTCGTCGTCGCCGACCGCTCGGAGGTCGCACGTGCCGTGGCGGATCTTGAGTTCCTCGGCGACGCCCAGGCTGGTCTTCAATCCGATGGCAAGGTCGTTGGTGACGTTGTTGCCGCCGACCGGGATGACCCCGGTGAAGAACGGCGATCCCTCGTTGAACATCGCCAGGTCGATCGTCCCGGCCCCGATGTCGGCCACGGCCACGCCGAGGTCCTTCTCGGTCTCGTTAACAACCGCCTCGGCTGAAGCCAGCGACGAGGCCACCAGCTCGTCGATCTTGACGCCGGCCGCGGCCACGCACTTCGAGAGATTCTGGATCGCCGTCGCGGACGCCGTCACGATGTGCGTCTCGACCTCGAGTCGCAGCGCGCTCATCCCCAGCGGATCCTTGACTCCTTCCTGACCGTCGACGATGAAGCCGCGCCGCTCGACATGGAGGACGTCACGGTTGGACGGGATCGAGACGGCCCGGGCGACCTCGACCGCTCGGTTGATGTCTTCGCGGCTCACCTCGCGGTGATGGGCGGTGACGGCCACCTGGCCCTTGGAGTTCTGGCTTTCGACGTGTTGTCCGCCGACGCCGACGAAGGCGCGGTCAATCTTCCACCCCGACAACCGCTCAGCCCGCTCGACGGCGTCGGCGATGGATCGGATCGTTTGGTCGATGTTCACGACGACGCCCTTCTTCAACCCCGAAGCCGGGACCGTCCCGTGGCCCATGACCGTCAACCGCCCGTCGCGGCTGACCTCTCCGATGAGCGCACAGACCTTGGTCGTTCCGACGTCGACCCCGACCAGGACCGCTTCTCTCTCCACGATGTCAGTCCGTCTCCCGTCCGTATCCAGCAGGCCGAAGCCTAGATGAAGTGGCGCCGGATCAGCGCCACGTTATTGAAGATCCGGAATCCGAAGTTGATGAGCGCCACCAGGTACAGGTCCAGCCCCAGGCGATCGCCGATGAACGTCAGGAGCACGGCGACGATGGCGTTCGTCACGAAGCCGCTCAGGAAGATCCGATTGTCGTAGACGCCGTCCAGTTCCGCCCGCACCGCCCCCAGCACCGAATCCAGCGCGGCGAGAATCGCCACGGCCGAATAGCGGCTCAGCTCGAAGCTGACATTGACGTTGAGGACGAGCCCCGCCAGGACGCCGACGAGGAGCCCGGCCAGGGGCAGGAGCACTGAACGTGGCCCTCTCTCCAGTGCGGTTTCCAGCAAGGCTACTCGACCGGCGAGGTGCGCGCCACGCCGGATCGTTTCGGGTCGTCCGCGGATCGCTGCGCATGCCGTCGCGGATCACGGCTTGGGCGTCTCGCGCAGCACGTACGTCCCGATCTCGGCGGTCGCGAGGATGATCCGCCCGACGATGGCCTCGCGATCGGCAAGGAGGCTGCGCAGGAGGCGCACCTGGCCTGGGACGAGCTCCGGCGTGCGCCGGCTCGGCGTGTAGAAGCCGAACACGGCCGTCCAGCTCGCGGGCTGGGTGAAGACCACGAAGCCGTTCGCGTCGGTGACTGCCACGTGGAAGCGGTCGGCCACGCTCCCGATGTCGGCCGGCACCACGGCGGCCAGACGACTGGCCGCGTCGAAGTCGACCGGGTCGAGGATCGATCCCGGTCGGAGCGTCCCGGCCGACGACGAACGCTCGTCGAGGATCTCGGCCGAGGTGCCGACGGGGGCCGTCGCACCTGGATCGAGGGCCACGAACAGCGTTCCCGACCCGTCGACGAGGTAGCCGACCTCCCCGACCCGCCAGACGAGGATCGGCACGCGCTCCACGACATGGACCACGAGGGTGTCGGGGAGGCTCACCTCGACGCGCGCGTCGAGGACTGTCGGCAGGGTCCGGATGCGTTCCACGAGCGGTTCGGTCTGGATCTGGAACAGGTTCTCGCCCGGCGCCACGGCGAGGGCGGCGCGCACAGCGGCCGGCGCGGTATAGACGAGCGGGTCGATCTCCAGGCGCTCGAACCGAAAGGCCGTCGAGAGACCGACACCGTAGATCGCCGCCCCGGTCAGGAGCATCCCCAGCAGGGCGCCGGCGCGCACCGGAGACAGGCCCGTCGAAGCGCGCCGGATCGGCCGGTTGCGACGGGCATGGTGGCCGCGAATGTGCGGCAGCTGCCCGCTCACCGGCCTCGTCCGACCGTCATCGCGGCAGGTCCGCCGGCCGGAGTGGTCCGCCACGAGGTTCAGCGGCCCGCTCCAGCGCCAGGGCGACGATCCGCTCGCACACGGCACCGAAGTCGTAGCCGCCCTCGGCCGCCATGGCCGGGAACAGGCTGATCGGGGTGAACCCGGGGATCGTGTTGATCTCGGACAGGTAGATCACGTCGCCTGCCAGCAGGAAATCAACCCGGGCAAAGCCCTCGGCGCCGAGGGACCGGTACGCGTCGCGGGCAAGCTTGAGCATGCCCGCCCGCAGCGGACCCGGAACCTGCGCGTTCACGACCGACCGCGACAGTCCGGGCGTGTACTTGGCCTCGTAGTCGTAGAACTCGTGCCCGGGCACAATCTCGCCCGGTCCGTATTGCTCGATCGCCGCCGGGTCGTTCCCGATGATCGCCACCTCGAGGTCGCGCGCCCCCGCCAGGTACCGCTCGGCGAGCGCGAGGGAGTCGTACCGGAAGGCCAGGTCGAGTGCCGCCACGCGCTCGTCGGGGCCATGGGCCAGGGTCATCCCCACCGACGATCCCAGGCGCGCCGGCTTGATCATCAGGCGAGGGTCGCCGATCCCCGCAGCGAACGCCTCCAGCTCGCCGAGCACCTCGTCGCGATCGCGCCGCCAGCGGTCCGCCCGGATCTCGCGCCAGTCGACCACCGGCAACCCGAGGCCACGCCACAGCCGCTTGGTCAGCGCCTTGTCCATGCCCAGCGCAGATGCGGCCGTCCCCGACCCGGTGTACGCCACACCTGCCGCCTCGAGCAGCGCCTGCACCGTCCCGTCCTCGCCGAACGGCCCGTGCAGTGCGATGAACACGACCGGCGCGGGATCGGCGGCCGCAAGGCGATTCAGAGCTTCGCCCACCGACAGCGGCCCGGCCGCGCCAAGGCCGGCGGGATCGTCGTAGGCCGCCTGTGGTCGCCCGTCCCGACGATGGCCGGCGGGCAGCCACCACCAGTGGTCCTCGAGGTCGATCAGGACGGACTGGACCTCGCGACCGGCGTCCGCCAGGGCATCGGCGATGGCGGTTCCGGACACGATCGACACGTCGTGCTCGGCGGACGGCCCACCCAGGAGGACCACGATCGGCGGGCGTTCATCGGTCACGATGTGGTCTCCCAGTCGGTCCAGTCGCCGATGAACTCGACCTCGAATTCGAGGTGGACGCCGTGGTGCTGCTCGACGACCGCCCGGACGTGTTCCGCCAGGCGGCGCACGTCGGCGGCCGGCCCGCGTTGGTCGTTGACGATGAAGTTGGCCTGTTTCTCGGAAACCGATGCACCGCCCATCCTGGTCCCCTTCAGGCCGGCGGCGTCGATCAGGCGACCCGCCGAGTCGCCCGGCGGGTTGCGAAACACGCTGCCGGCCGAGGGGATGCCGAGCGGCTGGTGCGCCTGCCGCCAGCGCCGGATCGCGTCCAGACGAGCCTTGATCTCGTCCGGTTCGGCGGGCGTGAGCTGGAACCGGGCCCCGATCACCACCTCCGCCGGTCCGATCGCGGCGAAGTCCGCCGGGGCATCCGGCGGGACGTGTTTGAACCTGCTGTCCCGATAGGCAAAGGCGAGCTCGTCCAGCGGGAGGCGAACTTCGCGACCGTCGGCGAGGATCGCGTCGACGGATTCGATGACCGTGCGCATCTCCGAATCATGCGCCCCCGCGTTCGCCCACACGGCGCCGCCGACCGTCCCCGGGATGGCCAGCCCGAATTCCAGCCCGGACAGGCCGGCCTGCTGCGTCTCCGTGGCCGCCCGGGCCATCGGCACCCCCGCCTCGGCGTGGTACCGATCGCCCTCGAGCCTGGATCCCTCCGCCCGAACCTGGATGACCAGGCCGCGAATCCCGCGATCGCTGATGACGACGTCGCTCCCCCGCCCCAGCAGCACGTGCGGCAGACCGCGGGCCCGGGCGAAGCGCACGATCGCTCGCAACTCGAACGCGTTGTGCACGGTGAGGAAGAGGTCGGCGGGGCCGCCAACGCGCATGGTCGTGAAGCGAGCCAGGGGTTCGTCGCGCGACGTCTTGACCCCGATGCGCCGCTGGATCTCGGTCCCGAGCGCGATCGGGTCGAACGGAGCGGCTCCCCGTGCGGAGGCCGTCACGCGACCACGCCCCGCGACCGACGGTCCACCGTCGCCGCGTCGGGCATCGGGCGCCGCTCGGCGAGGGCCAGGACGAGGTCCGCAACCGCCTCGGCGGCGTGCGGCCGGCCCAGCGCACGGGCTGCGGCGGCCATTCGGGCGTGAGCGTCGCGATCGTCCAGGAGGTCGGCGGCCGCAATCAGGGCATCGGCGTCGAAGGCCTCGTCCTCGATCAGCCGCGCCGCGCCGGCGCCGACCATCGCCAGGGCGTTCGCCTTCTGGTGCCCGGCCGCGTGGGGATACGGCACGACGACGAGCGGGAGGCCGAAGGCCGCTGCCTCGGCGAGGGTCGAGGAACCGGCGCGCCCGACCACAAGATCCGCCGCCGCAAGGGCGGCCGTCATCTCCTCGCGGAGGAATCGGTGCGGCCGGTAGCGGGACCGTCGGTCCTCGGGGAGGGCCTCACGGGATGCCAGGGCCGGGGCATATCCCACGTCGCCGGTCACGTGCAGGATCGTTGCCCGCTCCACGAGCCTCGGAAGTGCTGCCGCCACGGCCTCGTTGAAGCGGCGCACGGCCTGGGATCCGCCGAAGATCAGCAGCAGGGGCTCGCCCGGCGCGACGTCGAGGGCCGCTCGCGCGCCGGCTCGGTCGGTACCATCAAGCGATCGGATCGGCGTTCCGGTGACGAAGCACGACGTTCCCGACCCTGCCAGGGTCGAACAGGTTTCCAGAAACGAGACGGCCAGGACGTCGGCCAGGCGCGCCGTCACGCGAACGCTGCGGCCGGGGACGACGTTGCCGTCCCAGAGGAGGACGGGGATCCGCAGTGCCGCCGCGGCAAGGAGCGTCGGGATCGCCACGTACCCGCCGGTCGTGAAGATGGCAGCCGGCCGCTCACGGACGAGGATCGCGGCCGCCTGCGGGATGGACGCGGCCAATCTGAGCGGGTCCAGGACGAGGTGCGTGTCGCGTTCCACCGAACGGAGTGACCGCAGGGCGAGCCGGCGAAGCGGGATTCCGGCCGGAGGGACGAGGTCCGCCTCCAGCCCGCGATGGCCGCCAAGCCAGGCCAGCTCAGGGGCGCTCGGACGTGCGCGCAGCGCTCGGGCTACGGCCAGGGCCGGGTAGATGTGCCCGCCCGTGCCGCCGCCCGCGATCAGCAGACGCATCGTTCCAGGTCCCTCGTTCGACGGTTTCGCGCGAGATCGCCAGCAGGATGCCGGCGGCCGCAAAGCTGATGGTGAGCGACGAGCCGCCCGCACTGATGAACGGGAGGGTGATCCCGGTCACGGGTACCAGCGCGACGACGACGGCGATGTTGACAAACGCCTGGATACACAGCCAGGCGGTGATCCCGGCCGCAAGCAGGGCGCCGAACGTGTCCGGTGCCCGCAGCGCCGTGCGGATCCCGGCATACGCCAAGAGCAGGAACAGGCCGATCACGACGGCCGCTCCCACGAACCCGAATTCCTCGCCGATGACCGCAAAGATGAAGTCGTTGCTGGCATTCGGCAGGAATAGCCCGCCCGTCAGACGGCTCTCGCCGAGCCCCGCTCCCAGGACGCCGCCGAGCGCGAGGGCGAGCAGCCCCTGAATCGTGTGGAACCCCTTCGTGTCGGGGTAGGCCCAGGGATCGAGCCAGGCCTGGATCCGCTCGATCTGGTAGCCGCGCAGTCCGACCGCGATGGCGGCGGTAACCGCAAGCATCCCGAGGACGGCGAAGTGCCACAGGTTGGCCCCGGCCACGAAGAACATCGTGAACGCGGTGGCGACGATGACCGTCGTCGTGCCGAGGTCGGGCTCCCTGAACACCAGGGCGGCGATTGGGCCCACGATCAGCAGGAACGGCAGGGTTCCCGATCGGAACGTCTTGATCGCCCCGCCGCGACGCGCCATCCAGTGGGCGAGGTAGATGACCAGCGCGAGTTTGGCGATTTCGGCCGGATGCACCGCCGGCAGGTTGCCGATGACGAGCCAGCGGGCGGAGCCACCGACGACCTTGTTCAGGCTGGGCACGAAGACGAGCACGAGGAGCACCAACGATACGGCGTAGCCCGGCACCGATACCAGCCGGAGATAGCGATAGTCGAAGCGCGAGATGACCAGCATCGCGACCAACCCGACCGCCGCCCACTGGATCTGCGGCCCGACGATGGCCATTGCATCCCCGTCGCGCTCGAGGAACGCGCGCATTGCCGACGAGGAATAGACCATGAGGATCCCGATGGCGCCCAGGGCCACAACCGAGATGAGAACGGCGTAGTCCGGGGCGTGGCGGTCGCGTCGGACGCCGCTCCGAGCAACCGCCACGGAACGTCCCGGACGGGCTGCCGAACCACCGGTCGGACGGGTGCTGGGACGTGCCCGCGGTGCGGGCAGCGCGCGCGGTTCGGCGCTCATCGAGCCGCACCCCGAGCTCGCTCACGGGCCAGGGCGGCAGCCGCGGTCCGGAACGCGTCACCGCGAGCCGCATAGTCGGCGAACATGTCGAAACTGGCCGCAGCCGGGCTGAGCAGCACCGTCGCCGGGCCCTCGCGACCACCCGCAAGCGCGTCCCGGGCGATCGCGTCGGCAACCGCGACAGCCTCGTCCATGGAACCGGCGCGCTCGACATGCGCCAGGCCGGCCTCGGCAAACTGTTCCGCGAGCGCGGAACCACTCTCGCCGATGAGGACGGCAGCGATCGCCCGTTCGGCAACAACCGCCGGCAGATCGCCGAGGTCCACGCCCTTGGAGCGGCCACCGGCAATCAGCACGATCGGCCCGTCGAAGGCCTTCAGGGCCGCGATGACCGCGTCGGGTTGGGTGCCCTGCGAATCGTTGACGAAGCGAACGCCATCGATCGTCCCGATCGTCTCCAGGCGATGCTCAACTCCCTCGAACGCGCGGGC
>JANNUK010000161.1:0-1567 GCA_031395155.1 Chloroflexota bacterium
GCTGGACTCCCTGATGTTCGTACCGCTGGACCCGGACGTCCTCCGCGGTATCTGCGACGCACTCGATGGACGAGGGCGCCTGTTCGCGACGGTCCTCGCCTTCGGGTCATCGCCGCGGGATCCCGTCCGGGCGATCACCGCGGACCTCGGGGTTGCCGTCATCGGGAGCGAGGACGTGACCGACGGTCTCGTGCGGCGCAGTGAGCATCGGCGACGAGTAGCTCGTCACCTGCTCCGTCGAGGGCCGCAATCGGTTCGTGGTCAGCTGGCGATGGCCCTGATCGTCGTGGAGGAGTCGCTCGTCCAGCGGTTCGTGCGAGCCGGGCGACTTCGACGCTGGCGCACAGTGGTCGACCTTCGCGAACCGGACTGACCACCGCGGGTCGTCACCCGCCGCGCCGCCGACCGAGCCAGATCGCGAGCCCGGTCCCGACCACGAGCACGGCCCCAACCAGCCACTCGCTGTCCAGCGACGCTCCGACCCGCGCGATCGCGGCGCCGGCAACGCCGGCAACGACGAGACCGCCCGCGATGTGTCCCCACAGCGATGGCCACGGGATCGATGCATCCGGCCCATACGCGCGACGGATCCAGACCGCGACAAGGATGGGCGCCGCCGGCATGAAGTGGAAGATCAGTCCAGTTGCGACCGACAGGGCGAACCACAGCGCGCCCGCTCCGAGCACCGCCGCCGACGTGACGACGGCCATCGTCACTGGGCGATGCTCGCGAAGCGCCCCGGGCTCCAGCCGGCCGGTCATCCCTGCGTCTCCGGTGCGTCCGGTCGTCCGCCGCGTCGTGCTGCCACGAGGAGGACGAGGACGAGGGCGACCGGCGTCGCGACGATCGCCGCGAGCACCAGGGGTCCGTCGGTTGCCAGCTCACGAACGGTCGTCTCGATCGCCAGGGCGAGGTCGGATGCCCCAAGCGCAGCGTAGACGCCACCGAGCGCGTTACCACCCTGGAACACGATGAACGCGATGCCGAGGACGATGAACAGCCCGCTCGAGATGACGACCGATACGTGCCGCGTCCACGGTCCGATCTGGACCTCTCGGCCTCGGAGGCGCCCCCGGCCCGCGGTGCCGAGCCGTTCCCACAGCAGGGCCAGGATCAGGAGCGGCGCCGCCATGCCGGCCGCGAAGATCGCGAGGAGCAGGGCACCTTCCAGTGCTCCACCGGAAGCGCCCGCGATGGTGAGCACGCCGCCGAGCAATGGGCCGGAACAGAAACCGCCGATCCCGTAGACGAGGCCGAGCGCGTACGTGGCGGCCAGCGACTCACCGCTGGCGCCGAACCGACCGCCGGTGATCCGGGCCGCGCCGGGCAGTTCGAAGCCGCCGACGACCAACTGGAACGATCCGATCGCGATGAGCAGGAGGCCGGCGATGATGGACAGTTCGGCTCGGCGCTCCAGGAACAGGCTGCCGATGGCGCCGAGACCGAGGCCCAGCGGGATGAACTGGGTCAGGAGCCCAAGATAGAAGACACCCGTCCGCAGGACCAGTTTCCCGCGTGACGGGAAGGCATAGGCGAAGAAGGCGGGCAGGAGCAGCGCGGAGCACGG
>JANNUK010000213.1:0-2596 GCA_031395155.1 Chloroflexota bacterium
GGTTGTGCACGTGCTCGCCGGTGGCGACCCGGATCGGCGCGACCGCGCGGGCGATCGCCGCATGCCCGAGGATGTCGTCGGGGCTCGTCGGCTCCTCGATCCAGTACGGGTCGAACGGCGCGAGCGCCGCCATCCAGTCGATCGCCACGGGGACGTCCCAGCGCTGGTTGGCATCGACCGCCAGCATCAGATCCGGCCCGATCTCCTCGCGCACGATCCTCATCCGGCGGATGTCGTCGTGGAGGTCGGCTCCGACCTTCATCTTGAAGCGCGTCCAGCCCTCGGCCAGCGCCTCGCGGCACAGCCGGCGGATCTTGTCGTCGTCGTAGCCCAGCCAGCCGACGGACGTCGTGTACGCCGGGTAGCCGTCGCGCCCCAACTCCGCCTCGCGCTCGGCGCGCCCGAGCGTGGCCCGGTCGACGATCGCGAGCGCCTCCTCCCGCGTCAGCGCGTCGGTCAGGTAGCGGAAGTCGACGAGATCGACGAGGTCGCCGGGCGGCAGGTCGACGAGGAGCTTCCAGAGTGGCTTGCCGGCGCGCTTCGCGAGGAGGTCCCAGACGGCGTTCACGACGGCCGCCGTCGCGAGGTGGATCGCGCCCTTCTCCGGCCCGATCCAGCGCAGCTGGCTGTCGCCGACGAGGTCGCGCCAGAAGCCACCCATGTCGCTCGCCAGGCCTTCGACGGATCGGCCGACGACGAGCGGCTCGAGCGCCCGGACGGCTGCCACGACGACCTCCGTGCCGCGCCCGATCGTGAACGTCAGGCCGTGGCCCTCGAGACCGTCGCCCGCGTCGGTCCGGAGGACGACATAGGCCGCCGAGTAGTCGGGATCGGGGTTCATCGCGTCCGAGCCGTCCAGGGTCCGCGACGTCGGGAATCGGACGTCGAGCACGTCGAGACGGATGTTCGTGGACATCAGTCTGTTGGGGGTACGGCCGGGGGTCTCCCCGACGGGGTTGGCCCCCGGCCTTCGCGACTCAACGGCGAGCTACTCGTAGAGCAGTGCCGCGATCTCGGGATCGTCGATGTTGGTCTTGTCGTAGTAGCGGAACCCGGTGTCGATCGTCTTCGGCAGCGTCTCGCCGTTGATCGCCTTGACCGCCGATTCGACGCACTTGTAGCCGATGCCGATCGGGTCCTGGGTGATCGCGCCGGCCTCGGTCCCGGCCCGGATCGCGTCCGTCTGCTGCTTCCCGGAGTCGTAGCCGATGACGGTGATCCTGCCCTCGGCGCCGGACTCCTTGACGCCGTTGAGAACGCCGATGATCGAGCCCTCGTTGGCCCCGAAGAAGCCCTTGAGGTTCGGGTTGGCCTGGATGATCGTCTTCGCCAGGTCGGTCGACTTGAGCTGGTCGCCGCCGCCGTACTGGGTGTCGACGATCGTGATGTTCGGATGGTTGGTGGTCATCTCGTCCGTGAAGCCCTTGACCCGGTCGATCCCCGTCCGGCTCGTCTGGTCGTGGGCGATGACCGCGACCTCGCCGGAGTCGCCGATCAGCTCGGCCATCTTCCTGGCCGCTTCGGCGGCGGCGGCGATGTTGTCGGTCGCGGCGGTCGTCACCGGGATGTCGCTGTCGACGCCGGAGTCGAAGCCGACGACCGGGATGTTCTCCGCCTTGGCCCGCTCGAGCAGCGGGATCGCCGCCTGGCTGTCGAGAGCGGCGAAGCAGATCGCGGCCGGCTTCTTGTCGAGGGCCGCCTGGAGCATCTCGATCTGCTTGTCGACCTGTGACTCGTTCTCCGGTCCCTCGAACGAGATCTCGGCATTGAAGTCAACGGCCGCCTTCTCGGCGCCCAACCTGACGGCCTGCCAGAACTGGTGCTGGAAGCCCTTCGAGATGACCGGGATGTACGGCTTCGCGGCGGTCCCGCTCGTGGCAGGCCCCGAGGGCCGGGCGGATCCGGTGGCGCCGGGGCCGCAGGCTGCCGCCACAATGGCAAGCGAGGCGACGACGGCCAGGATCGCGGACTTGGGTCTCATTTGCTCTCCTCCTTGTCTCGATCGACCCGCCTGCTACGCCCGCTGGCGCCGGCGGATGACGTCGAGGTAGACGGCCAGGATGACGATGCCGCCGGTGACGACGATCTGCCACTCTTGCGGGACAGACATGATACGCAGGCCGTTGGTCAGGGTGCTGATGATGAATGCCCCGATGACGGTCCCCAGGATCGAGCCCTCGCCGCCGCTCAGCGACGTGCCGCCGATGACGGCGGCCGCGATCGCATCGAGCTCGTAGCCCAGGCCGAGGGACGGCTGGGCCGAGTTGAGGCGGGCCGCGATCAGCACGCCGGCCAGCCCGGCGAACAGCCCGCAGACCGTGTAGACAGCGATCTTCCAGCGGACGACGCTGACCCCCGACAGCCGCGACGCCTCCTCATTGCTGCCGAGGGCGAACGTGTAGCGGCCGAGGATCGTCTTCGACAGCACGAGGCTCGCGACGACCGCGGCACCGAACAGGACCAGCACGATGTTCGGGATCGCGAGGCCCGGGACCAGCGACCCGATCAGCGATCCCATCGCGGCCTGGTTGACCGCGGGCGTCTCGTTGAAGTAGATGGGCTTGAGGCCCGAGATGACGAGCGCGAGGCCCTTGGC
>JANNUK010000215.1:0-3789 GCA_031395155.1 Chloroflexota bacterium
CATCAACGAGCCCACCGCGTCCGCCCTGGCCTACGGCCTCGACAAGAAGCACGACGAGAAGATCGCGGTGTACGACCTGGGCGGTGGCACCTTCGACATCTCCATCCTGGAGCTGGGCGAGGGCGTCTTCGAGGTCAAGGCGACCAACGGCGATACGCACCTCGGCGGCGACGACTTCGACCAGCGGGTCATCGACTGGCTGCTGGCCGAATTCAAGAAGGACCAGGGGATCGATCTGTCCAAGGACGCCCAGGCTCTGCAGCGCCTCAAGGAGGCCGCTGAGAAGGCCAAGATCGAGCTGTCCTCGACGGCCGCCACCGAGATCAACCTGCCCTACGTCACCGCCGACGCGTCCGGTCCTAAGCATCTGGTCATGAACCTCAGCCGGGCCAAGCTGGAGGACCTCGTTTCCGACCTCGTCGAGAAGACCAAGGGCCCGGTCATGGCCGCCCTCAAGGACTCCGGGCTCAAGGCGTCCGAGATCGATGAGGTCATCCTCGTCGGCGGCATGACCCGCATGCCGGTCGTCGTCGAGGCGGTCAAGGCGATGTTTGCCGGCAAGGAGCCCCACAAGGGCGTCAACCCCGACGAGGTCGTTGGTGTCGGAGCCGCCATCCAGGCCGGTGTCCTGGCCGGCGACGTGAAGGACGTCCTGCTCCTCGACGTCACGCCGCTGTCGCTCGGAATCGAGACCCTCGGCGGGGTGATGACCAAGCTCATCGACCGAAATACAACCATTCCGACGTCGAAGTCGCAGGTCTTCTCAACCGCCTCGGACAGTCAGAGCCAGGTCGAGATCCACGTGCTCCAGGGCGAGCGCGACTTCGCCGCCGACAACAAGACGCTCGGCCGGTTCATCCTCGATGGGATCCCGCCGGCGCCGCGGGGCATCCCGCAGATCGAGGTCACCTTCGACATCGACGCCAACGGGATCCTCGACGTCAAGGCCAAGGACCGGGCGACTGCCAAGGAGCAGCAGGTCCGGATCACGGCCAGCTCGATGCTCTCCAAGGACGACGTGGATCGCATGGTCCGCGACGCCCAGGAGCACGCGGAGGAGGATCGCACGCGCCGCGAGGATGTCGAGACGCGCAATCAGGCCGAGGCGCTCAGCTTCCAGGCGGAGCGGACGATCCGCGATCTCGGCGACAAGGTGTCGTCCGAGGACAAGGTTGAAGTCGAGAACCAGATCGCCGGGCTGCGCGAGGCGCTGAAGGGCTCCGACATCGAGATCGTGCGTGCCGGCGCCGCGGCCCTGGCCGAGACGATCCAGCGAGTTTCGACCGCCGCGTACAAGGCGGCGGCGGAAGCGGCCGGATCGGCCAACGGCTCGTCCGACGGAACGGCCGAAGGGACCGACGGCGAGGCCGCCGGGCCGGCTGGATCGCCCGAGGGCGAAGAGACGGTCGAGGGCGAGTACAAGGAGGTCTAGGTCGGTCGGCTCTGCCGGCGCCGATCGGGGCCGATCGCGCGGCCCCGCGGGCGCTGCGGTACGATGCGCGCCCATGTCCGACGACACGGCCGTGGCCCCCGAGGGGGTCGGCCTTCCGCTCATCCACGCCCGCGGCCTGACCAAGCGATTCGGGTCGTTGACCGCCGTCGACGCCGTCGATTTCGACGTCCAGTAGGGCGAATCGTTCGGGTTCCTCGGGCCCAACGGTGCCGGCAAGACGACGGCGATGCGGATGATCGGCGGCGTCTCGCCGGTATCCGAGGGCACGCTGCGCGTTCTCGGGCTTGACCCGGCGACGCACGGCCCGCAGATCCGCGCGCGGCTCGGCGTCGTTCCACAGCAGGACAGCCTGGACACCGAACTCACGGTCCGCGAGAACCTCGTCATCTACGGCCGCTACTTCGGGCTACCGCGTGACGAATGCAAGCGCCGCGCCGACGAGCTGCTCGAGTTCGTCCAGCTGTCCGAACGCGCCAACGACCAGGTGGATCCGCTGTCCGGCGGGATGAAGCGCCGGCTCACCATCGCCCGCTCGCTGATCAATGAGCCCGATCTCATGCTCCTCGACGAGCCGACGACCGGGCTCGACCCGCAGGCCCGGCACCTCCTCTGGGACCGGCTGTACCGGTTGAAGCAGAAGGGGACGACGCTCGTCCTGACGACGCACTACATGGACGAGGCCGAGCAGCTGTGCGACCGCCTCGTTGTCATGGACAAGGCGAAGATCGTGGCCGAGGGGTCGCCGCGGTCACTGATCGCCCAGTACTCCACGCGGGAGGTCACCGAGCTGCGCTTCCCGGTCGGCGTCCAGGAGACGCTCGACGACAAGCTCGACGGGCTTGCGGAGCGCATCGAGTGGCTCCCGGACCGGGTTCTGCTGTACGCGAACGACGGGGAGGCGGTCAGTGTGGCCGTGCACGAGCGCGGGCTCCAGCCCGAAACGACCCTGGTGCGACGATCGACCCTTGAGGACGTCTTCCTGCGGCTGACGGGCCGCACGCTGATCGAGTAGGCGCGGTTCGATGAGGGCGCCACCATGACGGCGGTCGCGCGGATCCTGGAGCACCGAGCCCTCCAGTACCGGCGCACGTTCCGGGCCTCGCTGTTCGGCTCGTTCCTGAGCCCGGTGATGTTCCTCGCCGCCATGGGCATTGGCCTTGGCGGCTATGTCGACACGACCGGCAACGCCGCGTTCGGTGGGCTGACCTACCTGCAGTTCCTGGCGCCCGGGTTGCTGGCCGCCACGGTCATGCAGTCGGCCGCGTTCGAATCGACCTTCCCGGTCATGGGCGGCCTGCACTGGACGCGGACGTTCCACGGGATGTACGCCACGCCGATCAGCCCGCTCCAGATCGCCCTGGGCAACCTGGCGTGGATCGCGATCCGGATGACGATGGTCGCGACGGTGTTCACGATCGTTGTCGTCCTGTTCGGGGCCGCGTCGTCGCCACTCGTGATCCTCGCCATCCCGGCCGCGGTCCTCACGGCCATGGCGTTCGCGGCACCGATCGCGGCGTTCGCGGCGACCCAGCGGACCGTCAACAAGTTCAACGCGATCTTCCGGTTCGGGATCACCCCGTTGTTCATCCTGTCCGGAACGTTCTTCCCGATCGCCAGCCTGCCGGCCGCGATCCAGCCGCTGGCCTGGCTGTCGCCGTTGTGGCACGGGGTGTCCCTGACGCGGGGGCTGGCCCTCGGCACGATCGGCGAGGAGCCGCTCCTCGCGCTGGCCCATGTCGGCGTGCTGAGCGCGCTGACGGTCGGCGGGATCGTCTGGGCCGCGCGCACTTTCGAAGCACGGCTGGTCCGCGGGTGAGCGGCCTGCCGGGCGTGATCGGCCGCGTCGCGCCGCAGCTTGCCTTCGGCAGCCGCCGGGCGGGTCACCTGATCGAACGGAACATCTACGTCTATCGACGCTCCTGGATCATCATCTTCTCGGGCTTCTTCGAGCCGATCTTCTATCTCCTCGGCATCGGGATCGGCCTGGGCCGGCTGGTGGGCGATGTGGCGGGCCCCGGCGGGGCGCCGATCTCGTACACGCTGTTCGTCGCCCCGGCACTCCTGGCGTCCGCGGCGATGAACGGGGCGATCCTCGAGGCGACATTCAACTTCTTCTTCAAGCTGCGCTGGCAGAAGACGTTCGATGCGATCCTGTCGACCCCGATGGCGGTCGCCGACGTGGCGATCGGCGAGCTCGGCTGGGCGCTCATCCGGGGCGGCCTCTACGCCGTCGCATTCACGATCGTCATCGTGCCGTTCGGCCTGGTCACGACGCCGCTGGCGCTCCTGGCCATCCCGGCGGCACTGCTCATCGGGTTCGCCTTCGGAGCTCTGGC
>JANNUK010000279.1:0-1591 GCA_031395155.1 Chloroflexota bacterium
CGACGCGCTCGCGCAGCTCGACCGCCGCCCGGCGGTTGAAGGTGACCGCGCAGATCTGTTCCGGATCGGCACCACGGTCGATGAGCCAGGCAATCCGGGCGACGAGCACGGTGGTCTTCCCGGATCCGGCAGGCGCGACACACAGCACCTGCCCCGGGGCGGCGGTGGCGGCGGCCCGCTGGTCCGGGGCAAGACGTGCCAGCCGGTCGGCAACGGACGGGCTGGGAGGAGCGGAAGTCATGACGTTCGATTCCAGCGTGTCTCGCGTATCCGGCGCGTATCCGGCGCGTATCCGGTGCGTTGCCGCACCGGGAAAATGAGCGGGGAGCCCTTGCGACGGCCCTCGGGCTGGGCGGCGGCCGAGTTGTAGGGGTATCGTGGGCGATCCAGGGCCCTGCGGAGCGGTCCAGACCGTTTTGATGCAGTCGGCGCTCCGATGCCGACCTCATGGAGGAGACAGATCGTGAGTCGCTCGTTGCGCGCCCGGTTCATCGTCCTGCTCAGCATCGTCGCGCTGCTGGTTCCCGCCTTCGGGTCGTCCGTGGCGGCTGCACCGAAGAAGCCACCGAAGCCGATGGCCGAGAAGGCCATCCTGTTCGCCTCCGATGGGATGCGCCCGGACCTCGTCGACAAGTATGTCGGCGAGGGCGTCATGCCCACGTATGCGAATCTCATCGCGACGGGCCTCAAGGGCGACAACGGTCTTGTCCAGGCCTTCCCCCCGAACACGGGCGTGGGCTGGTCCACGCTGGCGACCGGCACCTGGCCGGGCGAGCACGGCTCGATGAACAACACGTTCCATCGGGTCGGTGAAGGCAACTTCAACAACCGGACGAGCTTCGCCACGACCGGGCTCCTGCAGGCCGACACCATCCAGCAGGCCGCCGAGCGCGCGGGCAAGAAGATCGCGTCGATCGAATGGGTCGGCTCGCGAACCATCTCGCCGGCGTTGGCCGGTCCGGTCATCGATTTCCGCAACTTCTTCTCCACCCGTGGCGTGGTGACGTCACCGCTCGTCGCGAGCGAGCAGGCCGGGGCCGCGACCTTCGGGGTCTCGTACCAGCTCAACGCGCCGGCCGCTGCGAGCGGCTGGTCGAATGCGCCGGCCGGCGACGACGGCGTGGCACCGCCCCAGCAGGCTGTCCTGCAGGTCGTGACGACCTTCGCGAGCCAGAACCCGAACCGCACCTACGACCTGTACATCTACGACAGCGTGGTCGACGGCATCGCCGCGTATGACCGCATGGTGATGACCCGGAGCGGCGTCGCCAAGGACGCCAACCAGCCGTCGGCCAGCCTCGACGAGGGCGACTGGGCCGAGATCCGGCTGACCGGCGCGAATGGACTCATCGGCGCCCGGGCCGGCCAGACCGCCGGGTTCTACGTCAAGCTCACCGACCTCGCCAGTGACCTCAGCTCCTACAAGCTCTACTTCACGTCGGTCACTCGTGCGATCGCGAGTTGCGCCTGCGACCCGAACTTCGAGAGCACGCTCGTCAACATGTTCCCGACGAGCACCGCCGCGGACTTCGCGCCGCTCGAGGCGGGCATCGTCGACGAGGACACCTACGTCGAGCAGGGCCTGATGTGG
>JANNUK010000376.1:0-2179 GCA_031395155.1 Chloroflexota bacterium
CCCACACCCGACCCGACACCTCTCGCCGGTGTCGCGCTCCTCGTCGGCGTCCTGACTGACCCGGCGCTGGCGACACGACTGCCCCTCGCGGTCATGATCGACGACAACGTCGTCGCCCGGCCGCAACACGGCTTCAATTCCGCCTCGATCGTGTACCAGGCCCCCGCCGACGGCGGCGAGGATCGCTACATGTTGATCTTCCAGGAAGGCGACGCGTCCAAGGTCGGCCCCGTCCGCAGCGGGCGGCCGTACTTCGTGCGCTGGGCGGCGGAGTACCGCGCGGCGTTCGGGCACTACGGCGGCGACGCGAAGACGCTCAGTTACATCCCAACGATCCACCGCAAGCTCATCTACAACGTTGACGCGCTGTTCGGCGGGGGAGCGGCGTTCAAGCGCGACTCCGCTCGGAAAGCGCCACACAACGCGTATACCACCACCGACAGATTCCGCGCCACCGCGGAGAAGCTCGGTGCTCCGAAGGCGATCGTGGCCGGTCTCCCGTCGCGCCCGTTCGCGGACGACCTGCCGGCCGATCAGCGCCCGGCCGGCGGTTCGATCACCGTGCCGTACAACCGCGGCGCGTCGAGTTATACCTATGACAAGGCCACGAACAGCTACCTCCGCTCGATTGCCGGCGTCGCCCACATGGACCCCCTCGACAAGAAGCGAGTAACCGCACGCAATGTCGTCGTCCTGTTCATGCGCCAGTCCATCGATCCTGAATCGGAGCCCGGGCATCGCCGGCCCATCCTCGACCAGATCGGATCGGGGAAAGCAATCGTGTTCCGCGACGGCAAGGTTTTCGAGGGAACGTGGAAGAAAACCAACGCAGGCGACCTGACACGGTTCTACGACTCGACCGGCAAGGAAATCAGCCTGGTCCGTGGCCGGATCTTCGTCCAGGTGGTCGCCACGGGCACCAAGGTCACCTACAAGGCCGGCTAGCGTTCGGCGGGCGTTCGGCGGGCCCCCAAACGGCCCGGGCCCCGCAACGGCCCGGCCCCCAGACGGCCCGGCCCCCAAACGGCCCGGCCCCCAGACGGCGGCCCGCCCCCCCAGACACCCCGGCTCCCGTGGCTCCCACGGCCCCGCTGCGGTCGTCCACCGCCTCCAGATGCAAGGTGCGTGTGGCGCAACCAATCGGGCGATTCGGGGGCTGACGGCCGCCGTTCACGCTCGGCCATCGGCCTGATACCGGCTGAATCAGGGGAACGGTTGCCTCGTACGCACATCGTGACGACCGACCAGAGAGACCCAGGGGGTGGGGTCAGGCTACGACCCCGCAAGCCACAGGATCCCGTCGCCGGGCCACGTCTCGGTGGCCGACTCAATCGCTCGTCGCAGCGTCGGAGACGGAACGGGAAACGCCACCCGCACCGTTGCCGTCAGCTCGCGAACCAGGGCCTGATGATGACGCGTCGGCGGCAGGACGAGCACGACGTGGACGGTGACCGGGGCCCGAACCGCCGCCTTGACCGCCGCCTTGACCGCCGCCCGTTTCGCGTGCAGCTCGCGGGCCAGCTGTTCCATGCGACGGACCCGCGTCTCGACCTCGAAGAGAACGAGGTCGTGTCCGGCGGCGAGGCTGACGTCGACCGACCGACGGCCGGGCCCCGGGACCGGCGCTTCAACAACGGGTCGCCAGCGGCGATGGCGGATGGCGAGGAGCCGCTCGACGATCCGGGCGTGAGCCGCGTCGAAGATCATCGGCACCCGCTCCGGGTACAGGGCGATCCGGAAGTCCGCGCCGAGAACCGCACAGGCACGGGACCGGATCGTGTTGGATACGCCCGGGTCGCCGCGCTCCAGACGCGCGATCGCTGAGCGGTCGACGCCGATCGCTCGGGCGATCGCCGCCTGAGTTACGCCGATCCGGAGCCGCTGCTCCCGGAAGTCGTCGCCAAACCGGGTCGCCATCCGACGCAACGTCCGGTCGCCCTCGTGGATTGCCTCACGCCGAACCGTCATGACACGCATCTCGCGTTCGGGGGACGTGGCGGGTGCGCACAGAACAACAGATCGGGCACATCGGGCCCATACCAGGCTCTTACCGGAGCCTCACCCGCACAGCCAACCGCGCCGAGCACGCGATTCAGGCTGTTTGTTGCGCTCCGCGCACGCGGTTGCCGGGGCGGGCCCGCCGAGCACGTGATTCAGGATGTTCGTTGCGCACAATGCA
>JANNUK010000401.1:0-4026 GCA_031395155.1 Chloroflexota bacterium
CAATCAGGCGATCGTGCCGGACTCGACTCGTTGGGCCGTTGCTTGACCCAAGGGTCAATGTCGATCAGGAAGATCACTCGTTCTGGCAACGGGTCGTCTCCTTGCCGGCCTTGCCGATACGCGCATAATCGGAACCGGTCGCGAACCGTGACCCACCAGCCGGTGAACGCTCGCACATGATCGAGACACTCGAGGGTGGCAGGGACGCCATTAGGCGCCACGCCTGGGCCGAGGCGATCGAGGCGCTGACGGCGGTCGATCGCGAGAATGGGTTGTCGCCCGAGGACCTCGAGCTGCTGGGCACCGCATCCTGGTGGACCGCACACCCGGACGAGGCGACGGAGGCGCTCGAGCGGGCGTTCGCGGCCTACGCGGACGGTGGCCGGGGCGTCGACGCGGCGCGGGTGGCCCTCACGCTCGCTTACGAGGCCTTCCGCAGCCTTGCGGGTCCGATCGGCGGCCGCTGGTTGGCGCGAGCCGAGCGGCTGCTCGCGGAGGAACCGGAATCCCCAATCCACGCACGGCTCGGCGTCTTCCACGCGTTCGGGGCGCTCATGGAAACGCGGCTCGAGGAGGGTATCGAGCTCGCCGACCGAGCCATGGACGTGGCGCGTCGCCAGGACGACGCCGACGCGCTGTACATGGCGATGAGCTTCAAGGGGTTCGGCGAGGTCCTCGCGGGGAATCTGCAGGGCGGGCTCAGCCTCATCGACGAAGCGGCGGCGGCCGCGTCGTCCGGCCAGCTCGACGTGCGCGTCGCAAGCGACATCTACTGCACCACCATTGCGGCATGCCGCAATGTCGGCGACCTGGGTCGAGCCGCCCAGTGGGCCGCCGAGGGCGAGCGCTGGATGCGCCGACAATCGGTCGGGGGCTATCCGGGCATCTGCCGGATCCACCGCGCGGAGATCAAGATGCTTCACGGCAAGTGGTCGGAGGCGGAACAGGAGTCACGCCAGGCTGGCGAGGAGCTCGAACGCTATCGGCTCCTTGACGCCGTCGGTTACGCCCGCTACCAGGTCGGCGTGGTCCGACTTCGGATGGGCGACCTGGACGCGGCGGCCGAGGCATTCGACCGTGCCTACGAATACGGGCACGACGCACAGCCCGGCCTCGCGCTTCTGCAGCTCGCGCGCGGCGAGGTGTCCGATGCACGTCGCTCCATCGATCGAGCGCTCGCGACCGCGGCCGGCAAGGGTGGTGTCGCCGACCGTGCGACCCGCGGCCGCCTGTTACCCGCCCAGGTCGACATCGCCCTCGCGGCCGGCGACCTGGACACCGCCCGACAGGCGGTCGAGGAGCTGGAAGCGATCGCCGCCGACTTCGCCCAACCGCTCTTCCAGGCGGGCGCGCTCACGGGTCGTGGCGAACTCCTCCTCGGGCAGGACAAGGCGTCCGAGGCGTCACCGGTCCTGGGCCAGTCGTGGCGGCTATGGCAGACCAACGACCTCCCATACGAAAGCGCCCGAGCGCGCCTCAGCTACGCCGAGGCGCTGGCGGCCGAGGGCGATGCAGCGACGGCGCGACGCGACCTTCTGGCCGCCCGATCGGCGTTCGAGCGGCTCGGCGCGATGCTCGACCTGCAGCGGGTCGATGCGCTGCTCGGCGAGGGAGCGGCTGCGCCCGCCCGGGAAGCCGAACGGGCGACGAAGATCTTCATGTTCACCGACATCGTGTCCTCCACCGACCTCGTCGGCGCGATCGGTGACGATGCCTGGAGCGAGGTCCTTCGCTGGCACAACCGGGAGCTGCGCTCTGCCCTCGCACAGCACGGTGGCGAAGAGGTGGGCCATACCGGCGACGGCTTCTTCGCGGCCTTCGAACGTGCCGGCGACAGCATCGAGTGCGCCGTCGACATGCAGCGCCGGCTCACACGCCATCGCCGGGAGCATGGCTTCGCACCATGGGTGCGCATCGGATTGCACGCGACGGAGGCGACGAGGCAAGGCCGAAACTTCACCGGCCGGGGCGTGCATGTGGCCGCGCGCATCGGCGCAGCCGCGGCCAAGGATGAGATCCTCGTGTCGAGCGCCGTCTTGAGCGGAGCCGGCCCGATCCGGTTCGGCGTGTCCGAACCGCGCGCCATGAAACTCAAGGGCGTCCGCGAGCCCATCGAGGTGCGCGCGATCGACTGGCGATAGACCGCCGATCGTCTGCGGGCTCACGCCTCGCGCCTCGTGGACGACAGCCGCCGCGCCGCGAGCTCGGGCCGCGACTCTAAGCGGTAGCTAAGCGCCCCGCGTCATCCTCACCCCGGCCCCCGCTCCGGGCCGTCGCGGTCGATCCCGGCTCAGGTCGGCCAGCGGAGCGGCTGCGACCGGGGCCGCAGGCCGCACCGTATCTATTTCCCACGACCACGCGCACACTCCGCAGACGGCAGGGAGGCACGGAGCCCCGAGGCTCCATCGGCGCAGCGTCCCAACTCGATCGCCTCGACCGCTCGCGCCGGGCCGATGGCGAGACCGACCCGCCGGATGGCTCGCAAGGACGGAGCAGACTCGCGGCCGATTGGCCCTGCCCCACCCGGCAGGAGCACGCCCGATGGGGTGGTACCGTTCGGATGTGGCCCCGAGACACGAGCGCTTCGCCCTCCATGATGTGACCTTCGCCGGGGTCTCGTTGCCCGGCGCCACGATCGACTGCTGGGAGGACACCCACGGCCAGCCGCAGTGGCTCGCACGCGTGCTGACTCGCTCATGTCCGGCAGTCGAAGACGGAGAACTGTCCGGCCAGACCGCCGACGGGCGCACGTTGTCGGGTCACGTGCTGGTCGCCGATCGACAGGTCGGTCCCGGCGGCCGGCGGGAGACCCTCGTCGTGTTCCACGGCTCTGGGATTCTCCACGGCTTCTGAACCCTGCTCGTCACGAGAGCCATTGGCCGCCCGGGTAGCCTGGTCGGTGATCAATTCTGGTATTGGCCCGTGTCTACCTCGTTCACGCGCGGACGTCCTACCTGAATCGTGATGACCCTGTCGCGTGACGGTCGCTGTCAGCGTGGCGCATGTACGATCGTTTGATGGCCTTTGCGTCGCTCCGATCGCGTCTGAGAGTTCGATCAGTTGGGCGTCGCCGCCGCAGGGTCAGCGCCATGGCGGTGGCCGGAGCTCTCGCGCTCTTCCCGGTTGCGACGTTGGCCATTTTCCTCGTTGAATCTCCCCCACTCGCGATCCCGGACGCGTCGCCGATCTACCTCGTCGCGGTCGTCGGCGTGGCCGTCGTGCTCGGCACACCGGCCGCGATCACCGCGGCCTTCCTCTCCTTCGTCCTCTACAACTGGCTGTTCGTCGCACCGCGCTTCACGCTGATCGTCCAGGACCCGACGGAATGGCTCAACCTGCTACTGCTGCTGTTCGTCGGGATCGTGATCGGGCGGCTCGCGGCGCTTCAGTCCGAGCGAGCTGAGGACGCGGCGCGGCGCGCCCGCGAGTCGCAGGCCCTGTTCCGGATCAGCAGGACACTCGCCACGGCCCCCCGCGTCGCGGATGCCCTACCGGCGATCGTCGACGGTCTGGCGAACGAGACGCGGATGCTTCGGATCTGGATCGGCCGGCTCGCCGGCGTCCGCGAGGTCGTCGTCGCCGACTCGGGGAGCGGCTCGTACACGTCGCCCCAGATCCACGGCCTGCTGACCCGGACGCCGGGGGACCTCCCTGCGCGCTGGGTCCGCGCGCATCAGCCACGGGAGCGGCGCTGGTGCGAGCGGCGTTCGAGCGCCAGATCCCGGGCGTCCCGCTCGTCGTCGTCGACTCACCGTACCGGGCCCTGGCCGGGCCGCTACTCGCCTACCTCGACGTCCTCGATGCGGCCTGGCCGCCCGGCAAGCTCGAGCCGATCACGTTCGTGGTCGTCCCGGAATACGTCGCACGCAACTGGTGGGAACGGCTCCTTTACAACCAATCGGCGAAGCGGCTCCGTGCTGCGTTGCTCGGGCGGTCGCACACCGTCGTCGTCAACGTCCCGTACCGGCGCGAAGAGCACGACGCCGAGAGTCCGCCGGCCCGTTGGGAGACCGACGGAGAAGTCAC
>JANNUK010000450.1:0-3191 GCA_031395155.1 Chloroflexota bacterium
GAGCGCCCGGAAGATCACCTCGCGGGATGCCCGGTCGACCTCGTAGATCCACGTTCGCTCGGGAAGCGCCGCCTGGAGGGTCGCGGTGTACTTGGTCCCGGTGAGCGCACCGAACAGCGGGACGGTGGTGCTGACGGCCCAGTCTCGAGCCGGGTCGACATCGATCAGGTGGATCGCCAGCGTGTCGCCGGGTTCGGCCCCCTCGACGTAGAAGGGCCCGGTCTGCGGATTGATGAACGGATAGGTGATCGTGCGACTCGGGAGATCGTTGGTTGTCCGGATGCGCCCACCGAAGCAATCCTCGGTGAACAGGTCCAGGACGTCCCCCGGCCGGACCCGCATGACCGGGTCATAGCCGCCAAACGTCCAGGCGTACTGATCATCGGCCGGCACGAACCGGGTGATCGATCGCTGCTCGGCCACAAGAATTCCTCCGCAACAGGTGTCGAAACCCACCCACGATCCAGTATCGTACCGACGTGGCCGGGATCGTGAGCGACGACTGGCAATGGCTGCCCGTGTCGCGTCTTGGGGCCCCGGACGCAGAGGAGGAAGTCGGCAATGCGTAGCCCCCTGAGGGTGTTCGCCGCGTTGGGCACTCTTGCAATCGTGTTGGCCGCATGCGGCGCCAACGTCACACCCGGAGACAGCGCGCCGGCCAGTCCTGGCGGCAGCGGCGACAAGATCATCATCGGCGCCAGCCTGACCCTGACGGGCATCCAGGCCCCATTCGACGAGCCCGGCCTGCGCGGCGCCCAGCTGGCCGTCGACGAGCTCAACAAGAAGGGCGGGATCCTCGGGAAGCAGGTGGAGCTGGTCAATCTCGACGGCAAGAGCGATCCCGTGATCGTCGGAAACAACGCGATCCAGCTGATCGAGAACGGTGCCGTTGCGATCATCGCTCCGTGCGACTTCGACTTCGGAAGCCCGGCCAGCCGCGAGGCGCAGAAGGCCGGCCTCGTCGGGATCTCGACCTGTGCGTCGTCTCCGCTCTACAACTCGACCAACCTGGGCGACAAGCAGTTCACGCTCTCGATGTGGAACACGACGATGGGTTCGTCGGCTGCGGAGTTCTCGTTCAAGGAGAAGGGCTGGAAGACCGCCTACGTCGTCACCGACACGTTCATCGACTACACCACCTCGCTCAGCCGCTACTTCATCGATTCGTTCAAGAACGCGGGTGGCACGGTATTCGCCGAGGACACCTATACGCAGGGCGCCCAGGACTTCTCGGCGCAGTTGCAGCGCATCCAGGCACTGCCCGCGCAGCCGGATGTGTTCTTCGTCTCGTCCTACCAGCCCGACCTGGGCACGATCATCCGGACGATGCGATCCGCGGGCATCACGGCCCCGATCTTCGGCGGCGATTCGTACGACGATCCGCAACTCGTCGAGACCCTTGCCGACCTCGGAACGGATGTCTACTTCATCACCCACAGCTGGGCCGCGCCTGACGCCGGCCCCGCCATGAAATCGTTCCTCGACGTCTGGCAGGCGAAGCACGGTGCGGCGCCGGACACGGCGTTCGTGGTCACCGGCTGGGACACCGTCAACATCCTGGCCCAGGCCATGGAGAAGGCGCAGTCGACCGACGGCGCGGCTGTCGCGAAGGCGATGGAGGACCTGACCTTCGATCTCCTGACGGGCAAGCTGGACTGGTCCGATGCCGCATCGGGTCATGAGCCAAACAAGGAGACCGTGGTCGTCCAGATCACCCAGGGATCGACCAAGTTCCTCGGGTGGTACCTGCCTGAGTACCTGCCGAAGCCCTGACCTCGTCGAACTGACTTCAGCGCGGGCCCGGGCATCAGCTCGGGCCCGACTTCTTCATGGAGGACAGAACCACGAGCAGTCTGGTCGTCGAGGGCGTGACCAAGGACTTCGTGGGCCTGCGCGCGCTCGACAATGTGAGCCTGGAGCTGGCACAGGGCGAGATCCTCGGGCTGATCGGGCCCAACGGATCCGGCAAGACCACGCTCATCAACGTCGTCTCCGGCCTGCTCGCGCCGACGGCAGGGCGCGCGCTCGTGAACGGGACCCTGGTGACCGGCAAGCCGGCCCACGTCGCCGCGCGCGCGGGCATCGCCCGAACCTTCCAATCGGTCCGACTGTTCAAGGCACTCACCGCCAGGGAGAACGTCGAAGTGGCCGCCCTGGCTGCCGGCGTCCGCAGGGTCGAGGCGAGACGGCGAGCCGACGAGCTGCTCGGTGAGTTTGGGCTGGCGGGCTGGCACAACGTCCTCGCCGGCGCGCTCCCGTACGGCCTCGAACGGAGCCTCGAGCTGGCCCGGGCGATCGCGACGGGCGCGACGTTCCTGCTACTCGACGAACCGGCTGCCGGGCTCGACGAGACCGAGGGCGACGCACTCCTTGCGCTTCTGGCCGGGATCCCGGAGGCGCGCGGCTGCGGCATCCTCGTGATCGACCACGACATGCGCCTGATCATGCGGCTCTGCCGGCGCCTGCACGTCCTGGCACACGGTCAGACCATCGCCGAGGGAACGGCCGACGAGGTCCGTCGTGACCCACGCGTCATCGAGGCCTACCTGGGATCCGCCGGGGCGGCAGCCTGAACATGCTCGCCGTCACGCAGGTCGAGGCACGCTACGGCGCGATCATCGCGCTGCGCGGGGTGTCGCTGACCGTCGAGGAGGGCGAGCTCGTCGCGCTCGTCGGCTCGAATGGCGCCGGCAAGTCGACGACGCTGGCCGTCGTCGCCGGTCTCCACCGACCGACGGCCGGCACGGTGACCTTCGAAGGCACCTCGCTGGTGGGTCGCGCGCCCGAGGACGTGGCCCGACTCGGCATCTCCCTCGTTCCCGAGAACCGCGGCATCTTTCCGACCCTGACGGTCGCGGAGAACCTCCGCCTCGGCGCATACCTCCGTCGCGATGGCGCCGAGGTTCGACGCGATCTGGACGGACTGATGGACCGGTTCCCGGTCCTGGCCGATCGACGCAACCAGCAGGCGGGGACGCTGTCCGGTGGAGAACAGCAGCAGCTCGCGATCGCCCGGGCGCTCATCGGGAAGCCACGATTGCTGATGCTCGACGAGCCCTCGCTCGGTCTGGCTCCCACGCTCGTGGATCGCGTCTTCGAGCTCGTCGACGAGCTGCACCGCAGCGGGGTCACGATCCTGTTGGTCGAACAGAACGTGCGGCGGACGCTCGAGTTCGCCGACCGCGCCTACC
>JANNUK010000528.1:0-6447 GCA_031395155.1 Chloroflexota bacterium
GACGCGGCGATCGCGGACGGACGTCTCCCGGGCATTGCCGTCGGTGAGATCGCCCGGGTTGCCGTGGCGGGCGATGCCGGGGTCGTCTTCCTCGACGGATCCAGCGGCGCCGTCGTGTCCACGATCGGCCTGGTCGGCGGCGCCCAGGGCCTGGCGAGGGCCACGGGAATCGACGACGACCGGCTGTATGCCACCAACGCGTCGCCGGACGGCCCGAGCGTGGCTCTGATCATCACCAGCGGCGAATCGGCCAAGGACGGCCCGTCCTTGCGCCGTTCGTTCGTTCTCCCGGGGGCCGGCAGCTGGGTCGGCTATGACGACGCAACGCAGCAGTTGCATGTTCTCGGCCGCACCCCGGGTTCGGGCGCCTCGGACGGTCCAGTGACGGTCTACGTCATCGAACCCCACGGTGACGCCGTCTATGCCGACGCACCACTGCCCTTCGCGCCCGTCGCCATTGGCCTGGACGCGAACGGCCGGTACCCATCGAGCGATCGCGAGCAGCTCCTGGCGTTTGCCGCCGATGGACGGGTGGCCGCGGTCGCCGTTGGCCAGCACGCATTCGCGTGGCGGCTCCCCGGGGTGATCGCCGGCGTCGTCATGGCCGCGTTGATGTACCTCCTGGCCCGTGTTCTCTTCCGGCGACGGAGCGTGGCGGTCCTCGCGGCCGTGCTCGTCGCGGCCGATGGGATGCTGTTCGCACAGTCGCGGATCGCGATGAACGACGCATTCGTGGGCATGTTCGTCCTCGCCGCCTACCTGCTTTTCGCAGCGATCTGGACGGGCTGGTGGCGATGGCGCGGCGCGTTCTGGCTGGCCATGCCGGCCATCGGTGCGATGCTGGGGCTGGCCCTCTCGGCGAAGTGGGTGGCCGCGTACGCGATCGCCGCGATCGGCCTGCTGATCCTCATTCGAAGCGCGCTGGGCCGCGTGCTGGTAGTCCTCGCGCTCCTTGGGGGGACCACGGCCCTGGGGTACCTGGCGATCAGCGTGCCCGAAGGACAGGGGGTGGGTAACCTCCTGTTCCTGCTGATCATGGTCTCGCTCACCCTTCTGGCCGCAGTCGTCTCGGTGCTGCGACCGATCGCCTGGACCCAGACGGAGCACCGCTTCGCGGTTGCCGCCCCGACCCTGGCCGGCGCCGTCGTCGCGGCCGTCGGGGTGGCCCTGGACCGACTGACGATGCCATTCGTCGACGGCTCGATCGCCAGCCCACTCGTGGTCGCGATCGGGCTGATCGTCGCCTCGGCCGTCATCCAGGGGGCGTTCGTCCTGGCCGGTCGCCTGGGCTTCGGGCCGGCCGCCGGTCCGCCCGCGCCCGACGACCCGGTGGCGCTTCTCGATCGTCCCGCCGCGGCACCGCGCGGCTGGCTCCGCCTCGGCTCGGGGTACGGGCTGCCGGTGGCGTGGATGGCCCTGTGCCTGCTGGCGTTGCCGCTCGGGATCTACGTCGCGTCCTACCTGCCGTGGGCCGCCCTGCAGGGACACGCGATCGTCACCGGTTGGCCGGACGGCGCCACGGGGCAGACGCTGCTCGACCTGACCGCGCAGATGTACCGCTATCACAACACGCTGACCGCGGCCCACGCGGCATCGTCGCCGTGGTGGGCGTGGCCGTTCGACCTCAAGCCCGTCTGGTTCTACCAGGGTGGGTTCGCCGGCGGTACCTCGGCGGCGATCTACGACGCCGGGAACCTGGTCATGTGGTGGCTGGCGATACCCGCGATGGTGTTCGCGGCATGGCAGGCCTACCGACGGCGCAGCCTGGCCCTTGCGATGGTGATGATCGCTTTCGCCTTCCAGTGGCTGTCGTGGTCGCGGATCGACCGCGCCGCATTCCAATACCACTGGTACACGAGCCTGCCGTTCGTGATCCTCGCCCTGGCCTACTTCCTCGCCGAACTGTGGCACGGCGCGTCCCGCCGGACCTGGCTGCTTGCCCGCCTGGCGGCCGCAGCCGCCCTCCTCGCCCCGGCGGCAATGTGGTTGCTGCATCGTCCACTGTGCGGGTTCGTCGGCGTCGAGTCGGTGGCACCGAGCTCTCGGGCATGCCCGGCCGTCATACCCGAGTTCCTGCTGACCGGCCGTACGCTGGCGATCGCGATCGTGGTGGGCGTCGGACTCATGCTCGTCCTCCGCGACGTCCTCGCGCTGGGCGATCGTGGTCTCGACGACGACGTCGACCCAGGCGGCTCCCGATCCGGAGACCTGCGCCGCCTCGTGCGGCTCGTGGCAACGGCTGCGCTGACCACCGTCGTCATGGTCATGGCGATGGCCGTCGTTCCGGAGACGCCGATCGTGGACCTCCGCTCGGTGCCCGTCGAACCGGTCGTGCTCCTGCTGTTCATCCCGCTCGGGGCGATCGCCGTGTTCGTGGCCACGGCACGCGACGCCCATCGCTTCGTCGCCGGCGCAATCGTGGCGATCGTCGGCTGGTTCGTCGTCGCCTATCCGAACCTGTCGGCGCTGCCACTGCCCAGTGCCCTCGTCAACGCCTACCAGGGCATCATTCCGACCTACCTGTACCCCTTCCAGTTTCCGGTGAGCACGGTCGATCGGAACGTCGAGGGGCCGTCTCTGATCGGCCTCGGTCCGGCCGTGCTCCTGGTCGCGCTGACAATCACCGTCGTCGTCATCAGCTACAGCGCATGGGTCTGGCGAATCGCCCTCGCGGAGCGAGCCGTCGAGGGTGACGGTGGGGACGGATCGATCACCGGATCGAGCCTGGCCGGCGACGGCTGAGTCCCGTCAGGCGGTTGCGGGGACCTTCGGAGAGGGTGGGATGTCGGCTCGGAAGCCCGATGGCAGGGTACCCTGGGCGGCCAGGCGCCGGATGACGAAGCCGTAGTAATCGTCGACCCTCGCGGTCACCCGTTCCCAGCTGAACTCCTCGGCCCGAACAAGACCGTTGTCCGCCATCTGCAGGCGAAGGTCCTCGTCGGCGAGCAGCTGGGCGATCCCGGCCGCGATCGCCTTCGGCTTGCGCGGCGGTACCAGGATCCCCTCGCGGCCGCGCCGGACGACCCCCTTGTAGCCGTGGATGTCGCTGCACACGATCGGCGTCCCGGCGGCCATCGCCTCGAGGAGCACGATCCCGAATGACTCGCCGCCGGTGGCCGGCGAAACGTACACATCGGCCGTCTTGAACAGCTGCGCCTTTTCGTCGTCGGAGACTCTGCCCAGGAACTCGACCCCGCCCAGCTTGCGGGTCATGACATACCGACGGGCCTCGCGCTCCTGCGGCCCGGTTCCGACCACGAGGAGCCGGCACTTGCAGCCGGTCTTGCGCAGGATCCGGTAGGCCTTGAGCAAGTCGAGCAGGCCCTTGCGCGGTTCGTGCCGGCCGACGAACAGGAGGTTCTTCGTTCCGTCCTGCCAGCGCGCGATCGGGACCGCTCGGTGGAATCGCTCGGTGTCGACACCGTTGGGGATGACCCGGTAGTCGCCGGGGAAGAATCGATCGATGAAGTGCCGTGCAGCCGCGGACACGGCGATCCGGCCGTGCAGCCGCCCGGCATACGATCCCATCACGCGGCTGCCGAATTCGTACGCGGGTGAAAACCCGCCGAAGGCATGGAACGTGGCGACGTTCACGCTCGTCGACTGGCGCAGGACGATGAGCGACAGGAACGGCACGAACGGCTCGTGAAAGTGAAGCAGGTCGAACCGCTCTCGCTCGAGCACGTCACTGACCTGGGAGACGTACCGGGGCGAGAGGGTGATCGTGCCCACCGACCCATTGGTGGGCATCGAGAAGCCCTTGCCGATGCGAAGCACGTCGCCCTGGGACGCGCGCTGCAGGCCATGCGAGCTGGTCAGGATGCGCACGTCGTGGCCGCGCAGGCGCAGGTTCTCGTACAGGTATCGGACGTGCTGGTTGACCCCGCCGGGGACCGGGTACACGTAGGGCGTGACCAGGCCGATCTTCATCGTGCTGCGTCCTCAACCCGGGGCGGCCGCTGGCGGCCGCCGGGGTAGCCGAGGTCGCGCCGCGTCCCATCGCCGCGCACGATCCCGGCCACATTGTCGCGCGCGTCGCGGCCGTATTTTCGGAGCTGACGGCCTAACGTCGAGAACTGGCCGGTCGTCCCGTGGAAGGTCCCGTGGTGGTGGGTTTCGCGGGTGAGCACCGCGCGGCGGAAGTCGTCGGCGGTCCGCCCCGGGAAGGTGGTCCAGCCGGCGCCGATGGCCGCCGTCGTGTGGGCATCGGAATTGCCGACGCGGGCAAGGCCGTACTCATCGGCAAAGGCGACGACGCGGCCGTGCCACGGGCGCCCGAGCGCCGTCGGGTTGAAGGTTTCGATGGCGTCGGGGTGGTAACGCGGATCGGCGTCGGCCAGGAGCCGACGCAGCGCGAAGCCCTGGGCGCACAGCGGATACGGCACCAGAGGATGGGCCGGGATGGCCAGGCCCCCCTGGTCGTGGATCGCCGCCACGGTCCAGCGCAGCGAGCGCAGCGAGGGCAGCGGGCGCTCGAGAAACAGGCCCAGCAGGTGTCCGCCGCGGGTCGTGATCTCCTCGCCGACGATGACCTCGGCGCGGAGTCCCCGATCGAAGGCCATCGAGCGCGCGACGAGTGCAGCGTCGATTCGCTCGTGATCGGTGATCGCGATCACATCGAGGTCCGTGCCGTTCTCGACGGCATCGAGGATCTCCTCGACACCGGCCGTTCCGTCGGATGCGAGCGTATGAATGTGCAGGTCCGCCCGGCCGAGGCGCGCGGTCACCGCGCCGCCTCCGGGTCGGTCCAGATGGGGAAGAACGCCGCCCACCACTGGTCCGGTGCCTGGGCGATGGCCTCCTCGAACGCCGTCACGAGGGCCGCCATGGCCGCCCCGATCCGCTCGCGTCGCGTTCCATCGGCGGGAATGGGCGCGGCCTGCAGCCGCCCGCGGTAACGGCCGCCATCGGCACGCCGAACCGAGGCCACGAACAACGGCGCCCCCGACTCGAGCGCCAGGAGCGCCGGGCCGACCGGAAAGCGCGCCGGTGCCCCGAAGAACGGCAGCTCGAGGCCGCTGCCCAGGATGTCCCGGTCGGCCACGAGGCCAACGGATTCCCCGCGGCGGAGGGCCGCCAGCAGCACTCGCCGGGCCGATTTGACGTCGACGATGTTGATCCCCGCCGCGCCCCGCGACCGGACGATCCAGGCCTGCACCGCTGGATCGGACAGGGTCTCCATGGGTCCGGTTGTCGGACGGCCGGTCCGGTTCGTGAGGTACAGCGCAGGCAGCTCGATCGCTCCAAAGTGGAGGCCGACGAAAATCACCGGGGCATCGGGGGCAAACGCCGCTTCGACGACGTCGGGCGTCTCGACGATCAACCGATCCCGAAGGTAGGCCGGGGTCATCGCCGGAGTCCGGATCATCTCGAGGTAGTAGCGAGCGGCGTGGCGATAGGCGGACCGTACGAGTCGCTCGAGAGCCGCCGGCGAGTTCGCCGCGGCCGCGACGCGTGGTCCCCCGCGACCCGATGCCGCGAGCGCTGCCACGACTCGGGCCAGATTCCCCCGGCCGACAGCGCGCCGCTCCGGCGTGATGCGGTACCAGACGTCCCCGGCGAGCTCGGCGAGGCGAATGAGGCCCCCTTCGGGAAGTCGGCAGACAACCCACGACAGGGCATCCAGGGCGGCGCCGCGAACCCGCTCGCCGATCATCACGCGAGGGGAGCCGCGTCCATGGTGCTCGACGACGCCCTCCCGGCGGCCATGGATGCTGCCCGCGCCTCGAGTCCGGCCTGCTCCGCCGCCGTTGCCGGCCACATCGGCTTGAACGAGTACCACTGGCTGGGTGCCGCCCCGATCGACGCCGCAAGCGCGTCGGCCATCGCCTGCGTCGCCCGCTGCACCTCGGCCGGTTCCATCGACGCCACCTCGATGGGATCGGCCCACGAGACGTGGAACGACTCCGGCCCTGCGCGACGGATCGTGATCGGCAGGATCCGTGACTTCGTCTTCGCTGCGAGGCTCGCCGGACCCGCCGGGAGCGTCGTCCACGCGTCGAACAGGCGGACCGGGATGCCGTCCGGACGATAGCCCCAGTCGACGAGCAAGGCGAGCATCTCGCGCTTGCGCAGGACCGCGAAGATCTCGCGCAGGTTGCGCCACGGGATGACGTGGATCCCCCACGACTCGCGGAGGGCCCGGAAGTCCTCGAACAGCTCCGGGTAGGCCGAATCGTCGGCGACCACGCTGATTGGGAACCCGCGGCCGGCGACGCCGGCGGCAACCGCGTCGTTGTTGCCGACGTGCCCCACGGCGAAGATGAGCCCACCCTCGGACGCCTGCCAGATCTCCACGACGCGATCCAGCTCGACGTCGGACACCAGCGCGGCGGCGCGCTCGCGCGACATCCGCGGCAGTCGCATCAACTCGACGATGTACGTCGCGTACTCGCGGTAGGCGGCGAGGGCCATCCGGCGCACGCGCGGATCGCCCGGCGGCAGCCC
>JANNUK010000562.1:0-3467 GCA_031395155.1 Chloroflexota bacterium
CTCGGCCGTCTCGCGCGCCGCCTCGGTTTCCTCAATCTGCTGGCGAACCTGGGCGAACGCGGCGGCTAGGGTGTTGTCGATGCCGCCTTCGGGCTCCTGCACCGCGTCGGCCATCGAATAGCCCCGCTCCTGGCGTGGCCGTCGCTCACCGCGCTCCGGCCGATCGCCACGCTCTCGCTCCGGGTGCGGCGCGGGCTCGGGCGCGGCCGGACGAACGGGCGCCTCTTCAGCCTGCTTCAAGCTCAAACCAAGACGATGCCGCTCGGAATCGAGCGAGATGATCTTGAGCTTCAGCTGTTGGCCTTCGTGCACGACATCGCCCGGATGAGCGACACGCTGATGGGACAGCTCACTGATGTGGATCAAGCCCTCGAGGCCGTCGCGCACGCGAACGAATGCCCCGAAGTTGACGAGCTTGGTGACCGTGCCGTCGATGACGTCGCCCGTGTTGAAGTCGGCGACGGTGGAGTGCCACGGATCCGGCTGGAGGCGGCGAACCGACAGGCTGATCCTGCCGCGCTCGTGGTTGATGTCGATGACCTCGGCCTCGATCTCCTCGCCGACCTTGTAGCCGGATTCGGGATTGTTGACCTTGTTCCACGAGAGCTCGCTCTTGTGGACGAGGCCGTCGATCCCGCCGAGGTCGATGAACACCCCGAAGGGCGCAATCGAGCGGACCGTTCCGCTGACCTTCTGGCCCACCTGAAGGCTGCTGAAGAGCTCGTCGCGCTTCTCGCGCCGCTCCTCGTACAGGGCGACCTTCTCCGAGAGGATCAGGCGGTTGGCCTTTCGATTGACCTCGAGGATCTTGAGGCGGAGTTTGCGGCCGACAAACGGTTGGAGCTTCTCCGCAATCTCCTGGGCCGCGTCGCGCGGCTGGTCGTTCTGGGGCCGACGAGGGAAGTCGACGATCTGGCTGATGGGAACGAACCCGCGAATCCCGCAATCGACGATCAGGCCACCCTTGTTGTGGTCGATGACCGGCGCCTCGATGATCACGCCCGTTTCGAACTGCTCCTGCATCGCGCGCCACTTGCGCTCGAGGCCGGCCCGGCGCAGGGAGAGGACGACATGGCCCTCGGGCGACTCGGGCTGCAGGACGTAAACGAGGACGGTGTCACCAACGGCGAGCTGCGGCTGGGTCTCCGAGTTCCGGCCGTAGAGCTCGCGATTGCTCACGACGCCTTCACTCTTGGCGCCAATGTCGACCAGGACCTCGTCCTTGTCGATCCGAACCACGGTTCCTTCCACGACGTCGCCGTGCTTGAAGCTCTTGATATCGGAGTCCTGCTCCGCGAGCAGCTCTTCCATCGTCGTCGGCTCGGGACCGAGCTCGCGTGGAGCCGGCGGCGGCGATTCGACCTCGTCCTCCGCTTCTGCCGCGGCGGGTGCATCCGCGAAGTCGATCTCGCTCGCCGGGAGAGCCTCTCCGGCCATCTCTGCTGGGGCGAGGTCCTCCGGCGCCCCATCGGCGGCGGGGGCCGCTACGACTTCGGCCTCGGCTTCGACGACCGCCTCCGCGGCGAGGGCCGCTACGACTTCGGCCTCGGCTTCGACGACCGCCTCGGCGGCGGGGGTCGCTACGGCGATGTCGGATGTGGTAGCGGGTTCGTCTGCGACTGCGACGCTCGCGACGGATTCACTCGACGCCGTATCGGTCGAGACACTTGCCTCGGACTCCAGCGCGATCCCGCCCTGCTGCTCTTCGATCAACTCATCGTTCTCCTGTTGTGGATTTGCCCCAGAGAATCAGAAACGGCCCGAGCGCGGCTCAGACCGTCTGCGTGATCGATCGGTGGTCCGTGGTTTGTCGGCCGCGGTCCGCTCCTTTCGAGGCGACTTGACGTTGAGACTCGCTCTTCCAGCTGTCCTGGCCCCAAGGGCCGGGAGAGTCTAGCACAAGGGTTCTCGCGGCTACAATCGGGCGGCCGTGCCCGAACTTCCCGATCTGGCCGTTGTCGCCGAGGCGTTCCACGCGGCGCTCGCTGGGCGCTGCGTCACCGGCGCCGCAACCCCCGGCGCGCTCAGCGTGCGGGCCACGCCTTCCGAAGTCGCGGCCCTCGTGGGACAACGTGTAGTGTCGATCCGGCGACGAGGCAAGTTCCTGACCATCGAGCTCGACCGCGACCGAATCGTCGTCAATCCAATGCTCACCGGTCGGTTCCAGCTGGCGTCGTCGAAGAGGCGCCCACCGCCGGGCACCACCTTCGTCCTGTCGTTCGGTGGCCGAACGGGATCCCCGGCCGACCAGGCCGCGTGGACTCGCGCTGCCACCTGGCTGCCCGACGGCGCGGACGAGGTCGAGGTTCGCTACCGGGACCCGACCCGTATGGGCAAGGTCTACCTGCTCCCGGGCGGTATGGCGCGATCCGTACCCGGCATGGCGGAGAGCGACCTCGGCCCCGACGCCGACGACCCGGGTCTGACCGTCGAGATCTGGCGTGATCGCATCCGTCGCCACCACGGGGAATTGAAGAATCTGCTGCGCAACCAATCGTTCGTGGCGGGGATCGGCAACGCTTACAGCGACGAGATCCTGCATTCGGCCCGCCTGCTCCCCTTCCGAAAGCGCGCCACGCTTGCCCCGGAGGAGATCGATGAGCTCTGGGCTGCAACGAGATCCACCCTCGCCACCGCCGGCGATGTCCTTCGCGCGCGCGTGCCGCCGACGTTCGAGACACAGGTCCGCGACTTCCTGTCGGTTCACCTGAAGGGTGGATCGCCCTGCCCGCGCTGCGGGACCCGAATCAGCGAGGTCAAGGCGGGAGGATCGGCCACCTCGTACTGCCGCGGCTGCCAATCCTGAACGCCACCGCCCGCCGATCAGGGCAGCGTCAGGACCTGGCCGACACGAATCCGTCCTGCGTCGACGATGCCGTTGAGTTCCTGGAGGACCGACACCGTCGTCCCGAAGCGGGCGGCGATGCCGCTCAACGTGTCGCCGGACTGGACGACGTAGGTGTCGCCGCTCGTCGACGGGGTCGCAACCGGCGACGACGGAGCGGGCGTGCTCTCGGGGGTTATCTCGGGCGTGGCCGCGACCGACGGAGCGACCGTCAAGCCCGGCGTCGCCGAGACCGTCGCGACCGGGCTGGCTGACGGACTCGCCGTTGGCGCGAGGGCAACACCCGGTTGGCTCAGGCGGCTGAATCCGACGGCCGCGAACGCCGCGAGCAGCAGGACAACGAGGGTCGCCTGTCCGAGACCACGGCGGCGCACCGCGGCGACGATCGTTACGGCGATCCGGCCGTCGTCAATCACGAGCGCGGCCGTCCGCGTGAAGCGCCACCGCGTGACGGCCGCGCGGTCGTCGGCACGATCGTCCCCGAGGGGGCGGCGGTCGGCAGATGCGCCTGGAGACGCTGACCGGGCGGCCAGGAATGTGGGGCACGCGCCGTGCTTCGAGACCAGGCAGAGTCGGCGCTGCTTTTCGATCGCCAGGATCGTCGGCGGGGCGAGCGCCGTGC
>JANNUK010000617.1:0-9868 GCA_031395155.1 Chloroflexota bacterium
GGCATGGTCTGGTCGGCGATCGGGAATGAGTACGGCCGCCTGTTCGATCGAGTGCGGACGGACACTCGCCGCACCTCGCCGACGTCGCCGGTGGCTGCCGTCCGTGCGTGAGCCACAGACTCGGCGGCCCCGCTAGCCGCCGGTCAGGAGCGCCTCTCCCCGCTTGATCCAGAACGTTGCGCCGACGGTCCGGTAGAACGCGAGTGCCAGCTCGATCTGGGTCTCAGCCCCGGCGCGCCGGCCGGTCTCGATGAGGTCTTCTGCGGCCCGGATCCGAAGCCGCGCCTCCCACGTTGGACTGCCGGCCGCGCCCCACAGGTCCGCGGCCCGGGCGAAGTCGCGGTCGAGGCACGCAAGAGCGACCTCTTTCCAGCGCGGATAGGGGGCGCCCTGGAGTGCCGCTCGAAGGTCGGCCTCGAACTCGGGCGCAAGCGCGGAGTAGGCGAATTCGAGCGTCAGGGTCCAGACCGCATCCTGGGGGTACAACGCGGCCAGGGCGACCAGCTCGCGTGCGACGTCGCGAGCCTCATCGTGGCGTCCGCGGATCTCCAGGAGCGAGGCGGACAGGCCGAGCTCCCCGAGAAGTTGCTGCGGGTCGTTGATCTTTCGTGCCAGCTCCACGCCCCGACGGGAATCGGCGAGTGCACCCTCGGCGTCGCCGCGGCCTTCCCGGATGCGCGCGCGCATGCTCCGGTTCGATGACTCGAGATAGTGCGGCGAGCCGGCCACACATTCCGCGATGAACGTGTCTGCGTCCGCCAGTGCCTCGTCCCAGCGGCCGGCCACGAACGCCGTCGGGACCTTCTGGCCGCGCAGCCATCGAGCTCCCGCGGCGTCGCCACCGCGTTCGGCGATCCGCTGTGCATCGTCGAACAGCTCTTCCGACAGGCGGTGGTCGAATGCGAAGAACGCCTCCACGGCGATGTTGTTGGCGATGGTCCCGGCCATCGACGAACGGAGTTCGATCGCAAGGTCGAGCGCACGTCGCTGGTCCACGGTGCCGGTCGGGTCGCCCAGATAGCTCTTCGCCAGCCCGATCGTCGCGAGGGCGTGCGCGCGAACCTCGTCGAGGCCGAGGCGTTCGGCCAAGCGGAGCGCCTGGGTCGCCAGGGCCAGGCCGTCCTGCGGATCGCCGCCGATCGCGCGCGTCCGTGCGATCGCGGCAAGGACCCGCGCGGTCGCCGGCGACGTCCCTGCCCCGGCCAGCTCTTCCGCCTGCGCTTCGTGGACCTTCGCCTCGACGTTGTTGCCCGCCTGCCATGCGAGCCGCGACAGGTTGATCTCGACCGCGGCCGCGCTCTCCCGATCGCCCACCTCGATCAGGACGTCCCGCGCTTCCACCAGCGCTTCGGCAGCCCGCGCGTCGTTGGCCAGGTAGAGGACGTCGGCGCGGCGGTCGAGGAGCTGCGGTCGGTCCTCGGCGTCGGGGGGCCAGCGCGCGAGGGCATCGCCGTAGAAGGCCGCCGCGGCCGGATAGGCATTGACACTGGAGGCCCGATCACCGGCCGCGCGGAGGGCCCGGCGGGTCGGCTCCAGCAGGTCGCCGGTGTCGATCCCGGCGCTCTCGGCGAGCTCGAGTGCAGTCCGCCAGTGGTAGGCGAGGAGTTCCGCATGATCTTCGGGTCTGCCGAGGCTGGCGATCCACTCCGCGGCGCGCCGGTGCTTGGCGCTCCGTTCCGCGCGCGGGATCTGGCCGTAGGCCACGTCGCGCAGGAGCATGTGGGCGAACGCCCACTCACTCTCGTGCTCCACCGACGAGCGGCGCTGTCTCGTGAGGAACCCCTTCCGGGCGAGCCCGTGCAGCAGCGTGTCGGTTCGCTCGGTCCCACCCAGGGCGCCGGTCCAGAACACCTTGCCCATGACGGACGCCTCCTGGAGGGCCGCCTTCTCGTCGGGCGCGAGGCCGTCAAGCCGCGCCGCGACAATTCCCTGCAGGTTCTCCGGCATGGCCAACTCGTCGGCGACGCCGCGCTCCAGCACGAGTTCCGCGAACTGCTCCGCGTAGAGCGGGTTGCCGTCGACGCGCTCGAGCAGCGTGCGAGCCACATCCGGCGCCAGTCGCGGGCTACCCATCACCTCCGCGAGCAGGGCCGCGGTCTGGTCGGTCGAGAGCGGGGAGATCGCGAGCGTGGATGCATTGAGCTTGCCGCCGCCCCACGCCGGTCGGCGCTCGAGGAGCTCCGGTCGAGCGCTGCACACCACGAGGAGCGGGACGTCGGTCAGCCAGTCGATCAGCTCGTCGATGAAGTCGAGCAGGCCGTCGTCCGCCCAGTGGAGGTCCTCGAGGACGAGCACGAGGGGGCGCTGCTCGGCGAGCCCCTCGAGGTACCGCCGCCACGCGGCGAAGGCCTCGCCGCGGCGATCGCCGCCAAGGCCGGTGGTCGCCTCCAGGCCCACGAGGGGGCGAAGGTGCCCCTCGACCCAGCGCCGCTCGCCGGGATCCTCCAGGGCGTCCTCGATGGCGACGCGCAGCTTCTCGCCGGCCTGCACAGCGTCGTCCTGTTCGACGATGCCGGCCTGCGCCTTGACCACCTCCGCCAGTGCCCAGTAGGCGACGCCATCGCCGTAGGCGAGGCAGCGCCCCTGGCGCCAGGTGATGAGTTCCGGCTCGGCGTCCACCAGCCGCGACAGCTCGTAGATGAGTCGGCTCTTGCCCATCCCCGGCACGCCGACGAGGGTGACCAGCTGCGGCAGCCGCTCCCGCCCGGCCCGATTCAGGGCGGTACGCAGCACCTCCAGCTCGGGCTCGCGGCCAACCAGTCGCGCCCGTGCATGATGGCTGACGTCCACGCCGAAGCGAGAGCGTGCCTCGAGGGCCTCCCAGGCGGGGACCGGTGCCGCCTTGCCCTTCGCCTCCACCGCGGGGTGCTCGCGGTAGTCGATGACGTGGCGCGTGGCGCGGTGCGTCGCCGCGCCGACGAGGATCCCGTTGACCGGTGCCGCGGTCTGCAGCCGCGCCGCGGTGTTGACGACGTCGCCCGATGCCATCCCCTCGCCCTCCGCCGGCCGCGAGCCCAGGGCAACCAGGGCCTCGCCGGTGGTGATCCCGATCCGCAGGTCCGTGCCCTCCGCCCCGGCGAACTCGCGGATCGCCAGTGCGGCTCGTACGGCGCGCTCCGGGTCGTCCTCGTGAGAGACAGGGGCGCCGAAGAGCGCCATCACCGCGTCGCCGATGAACTTCTCCACCGTTCCGCCGTGGCGCTCCAGTTCCGCTCGAACCTGGGCGTGGTAGCGCGAGAGGAGGGCGCGGACGTCTTCGGGGTCGAGGCCCTCGGCGCGGGCGGTCGAACCCACCAGGTCGCAGAACAGGACGGTGACGACCTTGCGCTCCTCGCGGACCTCGGCGGGCTGCTCCGCGAGTGCCGCACCGCACATGCCGCACAGGCGGAACCCGCCGGGGTTCGCCTGGCCGCAGCTCGGGCAGATGAGCGCCATCGGGAGAGCGTACACGTGTGCCCACGCCTCTCAGGCGTCGAGTGACCCGAGGGTCAGGCCGGTCGGCGTCCTGCCTCGAGGCTCTCGACCTTCTTCAGCAATGCGTTGAGTGCCTCGTCCTGTGCCTGGAGGTGGGCCTGGATCTGCTGGGCCTCGTGGAAGGTTGCCTCCGCGTCCTTGTAGGTCATGTCGGCGCGCTTGTCGGAGGCCCGGCTGAGGATGTTCTGGCCGACCATGATCACCGAGAGCATCACGAGCTGGATGAAGGTCTGGCTGACCCACTGGATGATGGCGAGCAGGTCGCCGCCGAGCGCCTGCGGCAGCGCAACGAGGGCGAGCGCCGCGAAGGCATAGGCACACCACATTGTCCCGACGACCGTGGTGAGGACCAACGCGACCCTGCCGTTGAACCCCACGTGCTCGTCGCTGGTCCTGGGCGGCCCGACCTTCCTCCGATCGGCGATCCGCGGGTGTGGTTCGTGAAGGAAGCTGAGTTGCATCGAGGACCTCCCGGAGATGCTGGCTACCGATTCGCCGTATGGGCGAACGCGCTGGCCTGGACGAATGCGCTCGCGATATCATCTACCGACGACACGACGCGAAGGTTGCACCCGGCGCGTAGGCTGGTCGAGTGGACCCACGAACGTGGTCTGACTGTTTCGAGATTCCCGGAGGTTGGCGATGACGGAGCACCCGAACGCCCAGGCCGCCCGCGCGGCCATGGATGCCTTGAACAAGGGCGACATGGGGCGATCGCCGACATGCTTCACGACGACGTGGTGTGGCACGAGATCGGCAATCCCGAACCTGTCCGCGGCAAGGCGGCTCTCGCGGCCCGGTTTGCCGGAGGCAGCGACTGGCAAATCACCGCCTCGATGCACGACGTCGTGGCGAACGACGAGCACGTGATCGTGCTGGCCGAGGCCACGGCCACGCGGAATGGCCGAACGCTCAAGTACCGAACGGCGGAGATCACCCACGTGCGCGACGGCAAGATCACCGAGCGATGGGCCTTCTCCGACGACACGGCCGCGATCACGGAGTTCTTCGCGTAACGCACGAGCACGCCGCCAGGAGCACGCCGACGGGCGACGCGGCAGCGCCACGGGTCGTACGCGGCGGGCCCCCACTACCCGACCTCGCCGTGAGCCCGACCTCGCCCTGAGCCCGACCTCGCCGTGAGCTACGATTGAGCCGCTGCCCCGTTCCTTCTCATGCGACCGCCCCAGGAACGTTATCCAGCCTTTGGGTGCATTGGGGTGGCAGTCGCCCCGGCATCCGTGCGTGAATCGGCGCGCCGAACGCCGGGAACACCCACGGATTCGTGGATAACGTTCCCCCGACGGTCGTTAGCAAGAAACTGGGCCGGAACGCGGCCGGAACTGGGGCCGGAACTTCCGGGAAACTGCCCGAAGGGGAGATAAAAAGCGATATCGCGCCTTCGCGCTCGCGAGGACGCCCCGCGCTGACGGCGTGCAACCGGCGATGAGCGATGTCCTGTAGCCTCGGAGACGTGACTGCCCGCCCACACACCGCCCCGACTGCCGCCGACGCGGAGAGCATTCTCGTCGGGCTGGACCCGGAACAGGCCGAGGCCGTAACCATCACGCGCGGCCCGCTGGTCGTCCATGCCGGTGCCGGATCCGGCAAAACGCGCGTCATCAGCCATCGGGTGGCGTACGCGGTGGCGACCGATTCGGTGGACCGCCGCCAGGTGCTCGTCGTCACCTTCACCGACAAGGCGGCCCGCGAGATGGTGTCGCGCCTCGTCTCGCTCGGCCTGCCCGGGGTTGCCGCACGCACGTTCCACGCGGCGGCGCTCGCCCAGCTGCGACATTTCTGGCCGAGTCGCCACGACGGTGCGCCGGCGCCGGATGTCCTCGATTCGAAGATCCCCATCGTCGGTCGTCTCGCCCGAGGGCTGCCCGGCGGCTACCGCTTCACGCCGGCCAGGGATCTCGCCGAAGAAATCGAGTGGGCGAAGGGCCGCCGCCTCACGCCGGAGACGTACGCGGCCGCGACCGCGAACGGAACGGGCGTGGCGGGAGCCCGAAGTGCGGCTGGCCCCGGTGGTCGCACGCCACCCATCGCCGTCGAGCTCTTCACCCGTCTCTGGGCCGACTACGAGCGAGCGAAGGACCGGGCCGGCCGGCTCGACTTCGACGACATGCTCACGCAGCTCATCGATCTCCTCGAGACCGATCCCGATGCTGCCGAGACCGTCCGAGGTCGCTACGGCTGGTTCAGCGTCGACGAGTACCAGGACACGAACCCCCTTCAGCAGCGGCTGCTTGAGCTCTGGCTGGGTGACCGTGACGACCTGTGCGTCGTCGGCGACGAGGACCAGACGATCTACACGTTCACCGGCGCGACCTCCGAGTACCTCACGACCTTTATCGAGCGCCACTCGACGGCCCGCTCCGTCACGCTCGCACGCAACTACCGCAGCAGCCCCGAGATTCTGTCGCTGGCGAACCGCCTGCTCGCGGCCGAGGGACGGCGCAAGCGGCTCATCGCGACGAAGCCGTCCGGGCCGGCTCCCGTGATCCGGTCCTGCCCGGACGGAGCGGCCGAGCTGGCGTTCATCACGACGACCATCCGGGCGCTGCTCGATGGGGGCACGCCGCCGGACGAGATCGCGGTGCTCGTTCGGATGAACGCCCAGATCGCGCCGATCGAGGGGGCGCTCACGAAGGCGCGGATCCCGTTCCAGGTCCGCGGACAACGCTTCTTCGAGCGCCGCGAGGTGCGAGACGCGCTCCGGATCCTTGGCCGGTTGCCCGCGTCGGCGCGCGGTCGCGAGCTGGTCGACGCATTCGAGGAACGCCTCCGCGCGGACCTCGGCTTCGAGGAGGACGGGGCGGGCGGCGGCTCCGCGGCCGGTGGTGTCGACGGTGCGGGTGGTGCCGAAGCGCGCGAGCGGCGCGCCTCGCTGGCGCTCATCCTCGAGATGGCCCGGGCCGCCGTCGCCCCACTGGCCGACCCCGATGCCCCGACGCTCGTCGCGGACTTCGAGGCCCGAGCGTCGCAGGAGGCCGCGGGGTCGACGAACGGCGTGAACCTGCTCACGTTGCACCGGGCGAAGGGTCTCGAATGGGACGCCGTCCTCCTCCCACAGCTCGAAGAGGGCACGCTCCCGATCCGCCAGGCCGAATCCGACGAGGAGCTCGCGGAAGAACGACGCCTCCTGTACGTCGGCCTCACCCGGGCCCGACATCACCTGACCCTCACGTGGGCGGAGCGGCGGATCGGGGCAGGGGAGCGGGAAACGGCGCGTCGGGTCAGTCGATTCGTGCGGGCGCTGGACCACCGCGCAGGCGCGGGCACAGGAGCGGGCACAGGTGCGGGCGCCGGTCCGCAACGAAGGGTCACCCTGTTACCCGGCGCTCCGGTGCGGACGTCGGCAGCCCGGGACGGCTCGGATGGTGTCCTGGTCGCGGCTCTCCGCGAGTGGCGGCTGGCGCGCGCCCGGGCGGACGGCGTGCCCGCCTACGTGGTGGCGCACGACTCGCTGCTGGCCGGGATCGCCGAGCAGCGCCCCGAGTCCATCGCCGGGCTCCGTCGGCTCAAGGGGATGGGCCCGGCCAGGCTCGAGCGGTACGGCGAGGAGATCCTGGCGGTGGTCGCGGGTGCTCCATCGGGCCCTGCGCCGGATCGCGGACGCTAGCGCCGGATCGCACCATGAGCGCGGGCTACGCTTGGGGCTCGAAATTCGACGCCGGTTGGCGCATCATCGGCGGTGACGATCAATCCCGCCTGCACCGGAGGACGCGTGATGGACAAGAAGGCCAAGACCCCCAAGAAGCCGAAGAGCACCAAACCGAAGGGCGACAAGAAGGCAAGCTAGGTAACTCGAGCCAGGCGGCCTACCTCGGGGCCGGCCGGGCAGAGACGCCGGGGTGCGCCCAGGGTTGACGCCGGGGTGCGCCCAAGGGTCACTCGCCGAGTCGGGCGATCCCCGGAGTGCCGTCGAAGGCACGGTCGAAGCTCATGATCCGACCGATCCCGTGGCGCTGCATCACCGCCAGATGGAGCGCATCGCGTGCCGTCAGCGTGCCACTCGTCACGATCGACGCTGCGCGCCGGACATCGTCGACTTCTACGGGGTGAACCTCGTCGACGACACCGAGCAGGGCGGCCATCGCCGGTTCGATCGCATCCCGGCGGTTGATGGCGACGTAGCGGTGGAGGATCTCCTGGAGGACCTCGGCGTCGGTGACCAGCCGATCGCCGTCGGTGATCGCGCGTTCCAGGAGCAGGCGCGTCTTCGACTTGTTCGGGTGCTCAGCCCCGATGAGGTACATCGGGATGTTGGAGTCGACGAAGATCACGCGTCGAACCGGTAGCCCCGATCGATTTCCGCAAGCAGCTCGTCGATCTCGCCGATCGGATAGGCAAGCGCCGCCGCTTCCCGAACCGCGCGCAGCTTGACCTCGGGGGCCGGGTATTCGGCGGTCGTCCGAGCGGTTCGAAGCGCCTCGCGGACGAAGGCCGCCGTCGTCTGTCGCCGTCGTCGGGCGAGGGCCTGGATCTCGGCGAGTTCGTCGTCCTCGAGGAGGACCTGGAGCCGTTTGGTCATGCTGCGCAGTATCATTGACTCATGCCAATGAGTCAACATGGGTCTCCGATTGACATGGCCGGATATCATGGTCAGCAATGAGAACCGTAACGGCGATGGATCTGCGACGGCGCCTGGGCAAGATCCTGGACGCGGCCGCCGTTGGCGAACCGATCACCATCGAGCGGGACGGCCGGCCAATGGCCGTGCTCGTCACGCCGGAGGCCGCCGCGCGCCTCGGCGAGTCGGAGCCGGCCCGTATGCAGCGCGTGCTGGCGACCCTGGATCGTCTCGATGCATTTCGTGCGCGCATGGCGCGCCTTTACCCCGAGCCGGACGATGGGCTGACGACGGTCGAGTGGCTTCGTCGCGAGCGCGACGCTCGTGCCGACCACGTCGCGGGGGTCATCGAGGCAGCGAATCAGCGCGTTCGGGACGAGCGCAGCGGCGAGCCCACGGGCGAGCCCGAATGAGAGCGGTCATCGACGCGTCGGTCGGCGTGCCCTTCGTTCATGATCAGGACGTCTCGGCCCGCGTCGGTCGATGGCTCCAGCGCTGGACCGCAACCGGCTCCGGGCTCGTCGTGCCGACGCACTTCTGGCTAGAGATCGTCAACTCGCTCGCTCGCCGCCATCGATATCGCGGTGCGGCGATCCTCGAGGCCGTCGCCGAACTGCGCGGGCTTGCGATCGAGACGATCGAGCTCGACGAAGCCGCCGTGGTGCTCGTCATCGACGCGACCGAACGACACGGCCTCAGTGCGTACGACGCCCAGTACCTCGCGCTGTCGGTGCAGCTCGACCTTCCGCTGATAACGCTCGATCGTGGCCTGGCGGCAGCAGCCGGCCCGAGAGCCATCGATCCGCTGGCGGTGCCGGGGGTTGCCGAGTCGGCCACGACGTACGGTGGAGCGGGCGAGTCGCCGGCCACCTGGCCCGACTACGCTGGTGCCGCCTCATACTTGGCGTCGATCCGCGCCCGACTGGCCGGCGCGCCCGCTCCCTGACCGTGACTCATGGACACGGGGTTCACGCTCGCTGACGCCCGATCTCGGTATTCGTGAATTAGATCTAGAGCAGGTTTGAGCCTGCGACGGGAGCGCGAACCTCGACGACGATGACGCCGGGCGCCGAACCGGTGATCGCGAAGGATCCGACCTGGTCGTCGACGACGTCGATGATCAATCGCCATGACCCGGCGACCGTCGGCATGCGCACGAGCGCCTCGATGAACAGCCCGCGGCCGGGTTCGAGCGCGAGGGGTCCGAGATCGATCGGTTCCGGCACCGTCATGACGGCCGGGTGTTCGAGGTCACCGGAGCCCGCCGTCTCCTCGAAGCCTGCCGCTGGCAAGGCGACCCACGTGCCCACGAGGCGGGTGTTCCGATGGGGCTGGAGATCGGGCGGCACGGACGGCACCGGCGCCGGTTCGAGCCACGACTCGGTCCCGGCATTCCGGACCGAGATCAGGATGGCGGCGAGCGTGCCGGGCTCCGCCGACATGTGTTCTGTGAGGTCGAAACTCGCCGCCCGAGGGCCCGGCACGTAGAGGCTGAGCGGCCCGGCCGTCGCGATCGGGGCTCCGGTCCGGTGATCCGTCAGGGTCACGGTGACCCGGTAGACACCGGGCACCACGGGGAGTGGACGGACGCGTTCAGCAACCCGTCGACAAGGTCGGCTGACAGGTCCGGTGGGGCGGGAGGAAACTCGTCCGCGGGGAACGCGCGCACGGCCGCGGGCGCGACGGCGGGGAGTGCCGCTATGATCGGGTCCATGGGGTCTATCGGGTCGGCCTCGCTGACCGGGATGAACTCCGCGGTGGCGGAGGAGCCCGGGTAGGTCCATCCCTCCGGCGTGCCCTCGACGGGCCACGAGA
>JANNUK010000621.1:0-2539 GCA_031395155.1 Chloroflexota bacterium
CGCATGGTCGCGGCCGACCGGCGTGGCCGATGGTTCGACGCCGGCCGGCGAACCGTCCGGGCGGCCCTCGCGTCGCTCGCCGGTGAGCGCGAAGCAGCGATCGCGGGGTACCTCGACGCGGCCGCTCTCTGGCGCGACGTGGGCTGGGCCGTGCAGCTGGGGCTCTGCCAGCTTGACTTTGCGAGCCTGATCGGGCCGGACGAACCGGCCGCACGGGCAGCGGCAGACGAGGCCCACGAGATCTTTACCCGGCTCGGCGCCGCGCCGCTGCTCGCCCGGCTCGACGCGGCCCTGGCAGGTGCGCCGAAGCGGGGGGACGCTGCGGCCACGTCACACGTGTCGTGAACCTGGACCCGTTGGCCAGCCGGCTCAAACCCGGTTGGTGATGGTCCCTGCGCCGGTCACCCCACCCTCTGAGCCGAGAATCACACCCGGTGGCCCTGACGCTGCGTGGCGTCAGCGCAGGTCATGACCGCTGCTCAGCCGCTCGACGTGCGTTGGGGACACCCCGTCAAGTCACACTCGACGTCAGGGCCGGCGTACGATGGTCGTCATGGCGGGAAGGGAACATGAACCAGCGGCACGTTCGCAGCTTCGCCTCAGCTGACGAAGTCGTGGAGCTCGAGCGGCTCCGCTCGTCGCTGATCTCGGTCGGCGGGCTGACCGTCACGCGCGACACCCACTACCCGGGCTGGCGCTGGTCGACGCACGTCAAGCCGATCGTCAAGACGGAGAGCTGTCAGTTCCTCCACCTCGGCGTGGTGGTGTCCGGCCGGCTCCATATCGTCCTCGACGACGGCACGGAGTTCGAAGCCGGGCCGTTCGACGTGGCGGACATCCCGCCCGGCCACGACGCCTGGGTCATCGGCGACGAGCCGTTCGAGACGATTGCCTGGAGCGGCGGCAAGGGCTGGGTCGCGCCGATCGGGTCGCTCGGCGATCGAGTCGTGACGACCCTGCTGCTGACCGACATCGTCGATTCGACCGGGATGGCGCGCCGGCTGGGCGATCGGAACTGGGCCGACCTGCTCGAGAACCACCAGGCGGGCACGCGCGAGATCCTGGCCCAATACCGCGGCCGGGCGGTCGACTTCGCGGGTGACGGGGTGCTGGCGGTCTTCGACGGCGCCGCCCGGGCGATCCGATGTGCGGTCGCCCTGCGAGACGCGGCGCAAGATCTCGGCCTCGAGTTGCGCGCGGCCGTCCACACCGGCGAAGTCGAGATCGCCGGCGATGCGGTACGCGGGGTATCAGTCCACGAGGCCGCCCGGATCCTGGGGGTGGCGGGCGCGGCCGACGTCCTCGTCTCCGAGGTGACGGCTTCGCTCGCCCGCGATGCCGGGCTGGCCTTCGAGGACCGGGGCGAGCACGAACTCCGCGGGCTGCCCGGCTCCCGGCGACTCTTCGCGGTGGGTTCTGCGACTTCGGCGGCAGGCACCTCTCCCGGGTAATGCACGGTCGCGCGTCGCGACCCACCGCAGCCTGACGTCCGGGGCGCCCAGGCCGCCGCGTTCGCGGGCGCACGATTCCCTCCAGGTCGGCCGGTCAGCCTTCGCTCGAGCTTGCGGGCTCGTCCGTCCCGGTCGCATCATCCACGGTGATCGGCTCGTCGCTTCCCGCGGTGGCGCCAAGGCCCGCCGCTTCGACCGGCCACAATGCGGCGTAGAGTTCGGAGGGACGGTAGGGGCGAACCAGGACCTTCGCCCCGACGGCCACGAATCGCTCCCGTTCGGCCGCCAGTCGCTCCGGCAGAATCACCACGGCCGGCAGAGTGTTGTCCTGAACGAGGCCGCGCACGTCATCGAGTTCATTCGCGCTCGTCTGGGCGCCGAGATCCACGACGATCGCCGTCGGATGCTGGCCGTCGACGGTGGGGAGTCGGCGCGCCTCGCCAACCGACTGCCGCGAGATCGTCTCGGCGCCTCCGAGACGGACCGTCACCTCCAATACGCGAAGCCAGCGCTCGTCCGCCGAGACGATCAGGACCTGCCCGGATGCCACGGCGCTCACAGTACACTGGCGAGCACCGTGGATGAGCGTGTCGAGAGGCTCCTGCAGGTCGTCGCCGATCGCGACGGTTCCGACCTGTTGTTCGCGCCGGGCGCCGCGCCGACGGCCCGAATCCACGGCGTCCTGGTCCGGCTGGGCGACGAGCCGATGACCGCCGACGCGACACTGTCGCTCGCACGCACGTTGGCCGGAGCGCGATGGGACGAGCTCGTTGCGCGACGTGAGCTCGATTTCAGCTTCTCGTTCGGGGAGTCCGCCCGCATTCGTGCGAACCTCTTCTTCCAGCGCGGGACCCTCGCCGGTGCGTTGCGTTTCGTGCCATACGTCATTCCCACGCTCGAAGCGCTCGGGGCGCCAGCGGTCTGCCAGGACCTCATCAATCGGCCCAACGGGCTGGTCCTCGTGACCGGCCCGACCGGGGCGGGCAAGTCGACGACCGTGGCGTCGATGATCGACCAGATCAATCGGGAGCGCGCCGTCCACATCATCACGATCGAGGATCCGATCGAGTACGTGCACCGCCACGAGC
>JANNUK010000315.1:0-1673 GCA_031395155.1 Chloroflexota bacterium
GTGGACCTGTCGACGGTCCTGGCGGGGCCGTTCTGCACGATGCTGCTCGGCGACCTCGGTGCCGACATCGTCAAGGTCGAGCCGCCGGAGGGCGATGCCACCCGGCGTTGGGGACCGCCATGGGTGGGCCCGGTGCCCGAGGGGACCCGGACGGCGGCCTACTACCTGTCGGTCAATCGAAACAAGCGGAGCCTGCGACTCGATCTGAAGCAGGCCGCCGGTCGCGAGGTGCTGGCCCGACTCCTCGGGGATGCCGACGTCGTCGTCGAGAACTACCGCGTGGGTGGGTTCGCCCGGCTGGGGTTTCCGGACGATGAGCTTGAGCGCATCAACCCGCGGCTCATTCACCTCGCGATCAGCGGGTACGGGCCGACAGGCCCCGATCGCGACCGACCCGGCTACGACTTCGTTGCCCAGGCCGTGGGTGGGCTCATGTCGATCACCGGTGGACCTGCCGAGGAGGGCGGTTTCGCAACCAAGGTCGGTGTGGCGATCAGCGACGTGGCCACGGGGCTCTTCGGGGCGGTGAGTGTTCTCGCGGCGTTGCTGGGTCGGCAGCGCGAGCTTCCCCGTGCCGCCGGGCAGCGGATCGACGTGTCGCTGCTGGAATCGACGCTGGCGATCCTCGTCAACCAGGCGCAGAACGCGTTCGTCACCGGTGTCGCGCCAAGCCGTCGGGGCAATGCCCATCCGAACATCGTCCCCTACGAGGCGTACGAAACAGCCGATGGGGCGATTGCCGTCGGGATCGGTAGCGAGCGGCAGTGGGGCCGGCTGTGCACGGCGCTCGGCCTGCCTGCGCTGGCCGACGATCCACGCTTCGCGTCCAACGGTGATCGCGTGGAGCGGCGCTCGGAACTGAATCCGACCCTGGCGGCCCGTTTTGCCGAGCGACCGTCCGCCGACTGGTTGGCCGCGCTCGACGCGGCCGGCGTCCCGGCCGGCCCGATCAACGACGTGATCGAAGCGTTCGCCGCCCCGCAGGCGCAGGCTCGCGCGATGCGCGTGAGCATCGAGCACCCGATCCTCGGCAGCGTCGATCAAGTTGGCCTGCCCTTCGATCTCTCCGGGACCCCGGCCTCGATCCGAACCGCACCCCCGCAACTCGGTGAGCACTCCGACGAAATCCTCATCGGGTGTGGCTATTCCCCCGACGAGATTGCGGGTCTGAGGGCCGACGGCGTCATCTGAGCCGGCCTCGCCGAGCGGCTGCTAGACTCGGCCGCGATCACGAACGCTGGAGGAACCGATGACCGACGACCGCGAGCGCTGGGCCCTGATCCTGGGGGCGTCGTCGGGGATGGGCGAGGCCACGGCCCGGACGCTGGCTGCCGCTGGGTACAGGATCTGCGGGATTCACCTCGATTTCCGGGCGGCCCTGGCGCACGTCGAGGAGGTCAAGACGGCGATCACCGAGGCGGGCTCCGAGACGCTCTATATCAACATGAACGCGGCCGACGACGAGAAGCGAGCCGCCGCCCTCGATGCCCTCGAGGCGCGTTTCGCGGAATCGCGGGCTGCCGGTCGTCACCCATACGTCCGGGTGGTCATGCATTCGCTCGCTTTCGGCTCCCTCGTTCCGTTCATCACCGACGACCCGAAGGGCGCGGTCGATCGCAAGAAGATGGAGATGACCCAGGACGTCATGGCGAACAGCCTCGTCTACTGGGTCC
>JANNUK010000058.1:0-2533 GCA_031395155.1 Chloroflexota bacterium
CCATCTTCGGCGTCTCATTCGCCGTCGACCAGTGGTTGCTGCTGATCGGCGTCTTCCTGCTGACGCTAGCCGCCCTGTACGGCCTCGGGATGGTGCTGGCCAGTCTGTTCCTCATGTGGGGCCGCGAGGCATGGCACCTGACCCAGCTGATGATCGAGCCGGTCTACTTCGTGTCCGGCCTGAACTTCCCGGTCGCCCGCCTCGGCCTCCTGGGCGCCGTCGCGATCTCGACGCTGCCGTTGGCGGTGGGGCTGGACGCGATGCGCCAGCTGGCGTTCGCCGGCGCGCCGTACCCCGTGGGCACGCCCGCCCCGGAGGTCGAAGTTCTGATCCTCATCGCGATGACGGTCGTGTTCCTCGTCATCGCCCGCTGGAGCCTGGCCAAGCTGGAACGGATGGCCCGGCGTGACGGCAAGCTGTCGATCCGATGGCAGTAGGCACGCCGGGGCGGCCCGTCGGGGCGCCGCATGCTCCGGGCCTCGGTGTCTACGACGCTGCCCGCGAGGCGGGCGGGCCCTCCGCCGTGATGCGCGGGTTCATCACGTCGGTCCGCCTCGGCTGGCAGATGGAGGCGAACTGGACGGACCCGCTGCTGTTCATCATCTATTCGGTCGCCAAGCCGGTGTCCTCGGCGCTGATCCTCGTGTTCATGCTGGAGGTCATCGCGGGCGAAGCCGGCCGATCCTTCCGGTCCTTCGTCGTGATCGGCAGCGCCCTGTGGGCCTTCGTCATGAGCGGGATCGCCGGCCTGGCCTGGGCGATCCTCGACGATCGCGAGCGCTACCGGATGCTCAAGTACCTCTACGTGAGCCCGACGAACTTCCTGGTCGTGGTGCTGGGCCGCGGCGTCGCGCGCCTCGCGGTCGGGGCGATGGGGGCCGTCATCACGCTCGCCGTCGGCGTGGTCGCGCTGGGCGTGCCGTTCGACATTGCGGCCATCGACTGGCCGCTCCTGATCATCTCGATCGCGATTGGTGTCGTCGCGATCACTGCGCTGGCGATCGTCATGGCCGCGGTCTGCATCCAGACGCGGATGGAGTCGTGGTCCTACCCGGAGGCCGCCGCCGGCGGCCTGTTCCTCGTGTCGGGTGCCGTGTTTCCCGTGGCCGTGCTTCCGGCGCCCGTCCAGGCGATCGCTCTGGTCAACCCGCTGACCTGGTGGATCGTCGGCATGCGTGACGCGCTGTTCCCCGGTGGGATCAGCTCCGTCGGCGGGATCGATAGCGTCTTCTGGGACTGGTTCGGGCACGCGTCGCCGGCGCCAAACGAGACGATCGTCGCCTTGCTCGCGACGGGGGCGCTCGCTACACTCGGGGCGACCGTGATCTTCCGCGTGAGCGAGCATCGGGCCAAGGACCGGGGGCTGCTGGACCGGACGACGGGTTCATAACCGGGGAGGCGCGATGCGAATCTACGAGGGGAGCCCGCGCCAGGATTTCGAGGAGGTCTTCCGCTCGATCGGCCTGTTCATCGACCAGCGCGCGATGCGCGACATCATGCTCGTCGAGGCTCCGGACGGCTTCATCGTCCAGGGATTGGTCGCTACCGGGACGGCCGGCGGGACGTGGTCCGATTCGATGGGACAGGTCTCGAAGGAAACGCTCACCTTCCTCGACGACGATATCGCGCGGTTCATGGAAGAGGCCCTCGCGCGCCGCGGCCGCAACGAGCCGCCGCCCGAATCGGGCGATCCGGGGTACTATGAGCAGGCGTTTCGGGTCATCGGCCGGTACATGGACGAGCAACGCCCGCGGGACACCTTCTTCTTCGAGCAGGACGGCGCATTCGTCATCCGGCTATTGATGGGAGGGCAGGCCGGCAGCAAGCACGTTCTCGCCGAATTCACACGCGACGACATCACCGAGATGGTCGCTCGCGGACCGACACTCAGACACGGAGACACCGCGTCCGGGAGTACCGCCAAAGCGTGACCAGGAGCGCGACAAGCACAGGAGGCACATACGCCATGAAGGCCATGAAGACCGTCGCCGTCGCCCTGGGGATCACCCTCGGCGCACTCGTGATCATTCCGCTCCTCGTCCTCGGAGGCCTGTTCATCTGGCTGAAGCTGACGGAGGAGTCCGACGAAGAGACGCTCGAGCTCGATGGGGACGGCGCCTGATCGACGCGCCGCCACCGCTCCAGCAGAGCGAGACGCCCGCCGGACAACCGGCGGGCGTCGGCATGTCCGGCATGTCCGGCATCTCCGGATCCAGCGCGGTCTCCCCTGCGGAAATCCGCCTGGCGGAGCTGGCCAGCCTCGGCGTCATGGTGCTCTGGGCCGCCAACTTCATCGTCGTGAAGGCAGCAAACACCCAGATCCCACCGGTCGGTTTCGCGATGCTTCGCTTCGGGGCGGCCGCCCTGGTGCTGCTGGCCATCCTCCGCTGGCGCGAAGGCGGGATCGGACTGCCTCGTCGGCACCTCGTGCGGATCCTGGCCCTCGGCGGTCTCGGCTTCGGGATCTACCAGATCCTGTGGGCCACAGCGCTCCAGCAGATCGCCGCGGGTGACTCGGCACTGCTCATCGCTG
>JANNUK010000072.1:0-8431 GCA_031395155.1 Chloroflexota bacterium
GTCGGCCAGCTTGCCGACTTCGATCGACCCGGTCTCGGTCTCCATGTGGTTGACGAACGCCGTCCCGGTCGTGAACCCGGCGAGCGCCTGATCCAGGGTCAGTCGCTCCTCGGGCAGGAACGGCTCCTTCTGACCACGCCAGAGCCTCGCGACGCGGGTCACCGCGTGCTCCATCTCGATCAGTGGATTCGGGGTCGAGACCGACCAGTCGCTGCCCATCGCCAGGTGTGCCCCGGCCCGCAGCAACGACGCGAACGGGTACTGCCAGCCGGACCGCTCTGGCCCGAGGAACGGGATCGTCAACTCGTCGAGCTGCACCTCGTGGATTGCCCACAACGCCTGGGCGTTGGCGACCACATCGAGTTCGGCGAACCGTGCGATGTCGTCGGGATGGATGACCTGGATGTGCGCGATGTGATGGCGGTTGTCGGATGGGCGGTTGGCTCGGCGAGCCGCCTCCACGGCGTCGAGGCACTCGCGCACGGCCCGATCGCCGATCGCGTGGAAGTGGACCTGGAAGCCCTTGCGATCCAGCCGGGTGACGGCCTCGTTGAGGACGGTCGGCTCGACCATGCTCGGACCGCGGTTCGTGGTCGGTCGCCCATCCCGTCCGAGATACGGCTCGAGCATGGCGCCCGTGAACGTCTCCAGGACGCCGTCCTGCATGATCTTCACGCTCGTCGGGCGGTAGCGGCCCGCCGGCCCGCGTGCCCGTCGCTCGAGAAGATCGTCGATCTGTTCCAGGCCGCGATGACGGTCCCACCACAGGGCACCCACGACGCGTGCCGTCAGTTCGCCGGAGTCCCCGAGGACTCGGTACGCGGCCTCCTCCGTCGGCCCGACGATGGCGTCCTGCCACGCGGTGAGTCCGAGCGCATGCATGTAGCGCTGGCCCGCCCGGAGGCCCTCGATCAGCTCCTCCTCGGTGTCCGCCGGTGCGAATTGCTCGACGAGGTCCATGGCTCCGTCGTGGAGGCTGCCGGTGGCGGTGCCGTCGGGGTCGCGTTCGATCCGACCGTCGTAGGGATCGGGTGTCTCGTTCGTAACGCCTGCGATCTCGAGGGCTCGGGTGTTGACCCATGCGCTGTGGCCGTCGCGGTTCGGCAGGAAGACCGGCCGGTTCGGCACCACGCGGTCGAGGTCCTCCCGGCGGGGCGTCCCATGGGGGAAGTCGCCCATGCTCCAGCCGCCGCCCCGGATCCACGCCTGGCCGGGGTTCGCTGCCGCGTAGGCCGCGATGATCCGCAGGTAGTCGTCCAGGCTCTGGTTGTAGGTGTCGCTGCGCAGCTCGCAGCGGGTCATTGCCAGGCCGCCGTGGGTCGGGTGGACGTGGGCGTCGGCGAAACCCGGGACCGCCATGCCGCCGCGGAGGTCGATCACGCGGGTGGCGGGACCGCGCAGCGAGTCCACGTCGCGCGCGCCGCCGATGGCAACGAACCGGCCGTCGCGGACCGCGAGCGATGCGACAACCGGAAGCGCCGGGTCGCGGGTCTCCACCCGACCGCCGGTGACGATCAGGTCGGCCGGTCCATCGCCGGGGCTGCGCTCGCTCATGAAGCGCACGGTGCCACAGATCGCACCCACCGGCTGATCTGGCGCGCCGGGCGAGACGCCGCGGGGCCGGGCGCCCCGGGCCGGTGGGTCCCGTTAGACTGCCGTGAGTGACCTCCGTGCACCTGCTTCATGCCGGCTACGCGGGCGATCGCGTGGGAAGTTCCGTGGCCCTTGTCCGCGACGGCGATGCGCTGATCGTGGCCGACCCCGGGATGGTCGCGCGCCGCTCGCTCATCCTCGATCCGCTCGCGGCCCTCGACGTGGCCCCCGAGGCGGTCACCCACGTCTTCCTCAGCCACCACCACCCCGACCACACAGTCAACATCGCGCTGTTTCCGAACGCGGAGGTCGTCGACTTCTGGGCTCGCTACCGGGACGACCTGTGGCTGGACCACGACGGCGACGGCTACCACCTTTCCCCGAAATCGCAGTTGTGGCTGACGCCGGGGCACACGGCCGAGGACGCGACGCTGGTTGTCGAGGCGGACGATGGGGTCTATGCGCTGACGCATCTCTGGTGGCGGGGCGACCGAACCCCCCAGATCGATCCGTTGGGGGACGACCAGGCGGCGATCGAGCGTGGCCGTGCGCGCGTCCTCGCCGCCGCGGACATCGTGATCCCCGGCCACGGCGATGCCTTTCGCGTCGGGAGCTGACAAACGAATCGACCCCGCCATTGCGGGCGGGGTCGATTGAATGCGCTGAGGGATTCGGTGATCAGCCGACCGTCGTTGCCGCCTTGACGACCACGGTGCTTGCGTACTTGTCGTGGAAGCCCTGCTTGGTGGGGCTCTGATAGGTCGTGTACAGGAGGTAGATCATCCAGCCCAGTCCGAGCAGACCCAGGAGGGGCCCGATCCCCGGGAAATTCGCGAGGAGCTGGCCCAGCGTCCCGGGCCCCCACAGCGCGAGCCAGCGCTTGATGGCCTGGTCCTGTGTCAGCGTCGCTCCGTCGGCCGCGTTGCCGACCTGCATCCCGAGCACCTTGAGGCCCGGCGAGGCCCGCATGCGGGTCCAGGTGAACACGAAGTACACCAGGCTGATGATCGATCCGAGGATTGCATACACGATCAGGGCCAGGACGTTGACCCCGGTCGTCGTCACCACGGCCAGGCCGACCGTCGAGAGGATCGCGCCCAGGATGACGAGGTTGACGATCCCGAGGATCACCGCATCGATGATCAGCGCGATCACGCGGTTCGGCACATCAGCGTAGACAAAACCGGCCGCGCCGGGGACGGCTGCCGTCGCTGCAGCCGGCGGTGGCGCACTCCAGTTGGACGACGGTGGGGTCGGCGGCGGCGCTCCGCTCGCGTCGGGGGCGTCCATCTCGGACATCACATCCTCCTTCTCCCGTGGCCACGTCGTCCGGGCGACGCTCGCCGTGCGCACAGGATAGGTCAGGCGACCCCCCCGGTGAACGACGATTTTGCGCTGTCCGCCGTTGGGGTCCCTGCGGCACGCTCACGCAATCCGACGTGGTTGACCACCGCGCCGGTGATCAGGAGCGCGGCGCACACGAGCGAGGCGACGTGGAACGCATCCGTCGACGCCACCTGGGCCGCGGCGACGAGCGCCGGGTCCAGGCCCGCCGTCGGCTCGTTCAGCGGCTGGACCAGACCGCGATCGGCCGCGGACTCGGGATCGAAACCGGCGATCTGGCTCGCCACGCTGGCGTAGAAGCTGGCGGTCACGACGATGAAGATCAGCGCCGAAAGGAGCGGCTGTCCAACCCTCGACAGGGCGTTGTTGATCGCCGATGCGAGCCCGGCGTTTCGAACCGGGATCGAACCCATCAGCGTGCTCGTGAGCGGCGCAACCACGCAGGAGATGCCGACGCCGAACAGCAGGATCGAGGGCAGCACGTCGACCAGGAATCCGGTCGGAGGAATGAGGGTGCCACCCCCGTCGAAGCCGAGCACCCAGGCTTCGCTGGTCGCCGGGATTCGAGCGAACCACGCGACGCCGGCGGCCATGATCAGCGGCCCGGCGACGAGAAACGGACGAGCCCCGATCCGCGCCGCAACCGACCCGATCCGCGTCGAGAACAGCGTCAGCATGATTCCGACCGGCAGTCCGATGACTCCGGCGGCGACCACGGAGTAGCCGAGGGTTCCCTGCAGGAACAGCGTCTGGAAATAGAGCATCACGTACAGCGCGCCGTAGATGAGCAGGGTCGACAAATTGATTGCCGCGAACGCCCGCACGCGGAAGAGATGGAGCGGGACGAGCGGGTTCGCGCGGCGCGTCATCAGGAGCGGGAACGCCACCAGGGCGACGGCCCCGGTCCCGAGGGCCGCCCATGCCAGCGGATCCGTCCACTGTCGATCCTGCCCGCGAATCGCCCCGAAGGCCAGGCCACCGACCGCGACCATCGCAACGATGGCCCCGAGCCAGTCGAACCGGCCGGACGCAGCCTCATCGCGACTCTCGCGCATATGCGCCCGGGTTGCCCAGATGGCCGCCAGCATCAGCGGGATGTTGACGAGGAACGCCATTCGCCAGCTGATCGTCTCGATCAGGATCCCGCCGACGATCGGCCCCAGGATCATCGTCGCCGATGTGGCTGCGGCCCAGATCCCGAACGCCCGTCCACGGGCGACCCCGGCAAAGGTGGCCATGATGATCGATAGCGAGCCGGGTACAAGCAGGGCGCCGGCGGCTCCCTGGAGGACGCGGAAGATGGCGAGGAGCTCGAGATTCGGCGCGAGCCCGCACAGGACCGAGGTTGTCCCGAAGCCGAGTAGTCCGAGCAGGAAGACTCGCCGCCGACCGTAATAGTCACCGAGAGCCCCGGCCAGGACGAGGAGCGCGGCGAGCGTTGCAAGGTACCCCGACGCAACATAGGTCTGACCTTCGAGCACCGAAACGAGGCTTGCCGGTAACTCACGTCCGATCACCGGAAGAGCCACGTTGACGATCGTGCCGTCGAGGAGCACCACCGCCGAGCCGAGCACGGCCGCAAACATCGTCCAGCGCTCGGTCGGCGTCAGTCTCGGCGCCGGCGCGGTCCCGCCTGGTTTCGTCATCGGCGCATTGTATGGGCCTCGGCTTGGGCGGTCCGTTCGAACGAATCGCGTGCCGTGTCGCGAGTCTGGCCCGTCCACCGACACCGCTCCCGCCCCCCCGCCGATCCGCGATGGGTAGACTGGACCCGATGTCCGGTCCCGTGGGAATCGTCGGCTCCGACGAGTCCACTCTGTCCATGGTCGATTTCGACCGAGAGCTGTTGGCCGCAACCGGGCGCGACCGGCCGCGCATCGCGATCGTCGCGCTGGCCTTGCCTGTTCACGTCGACGACCCGCCCGCCGAACCTCAGCCGCTCGCGAGCGCGGAGCGATTCCGCGCTCTTGGCGCCGAAGTCGAGCCGGTCTACATCGAACATCCCCCGTCCGGTCAACGGCGATCCGCACCGCTCGACGCATCGCTCCAGGCCATCGGCGAGGCCGACATCATCTATCTCGCCGGCGGTGCCAGGGGATTGCTCAGCCGCGCACTGCTGGCCACGCCCCTCGGCGCCGCCGTCGTCGACGGACATCGGCGCGGCGTGATCGTTGTGGGATGTTCGGCCGCGGCCATGCTCCTCGGCGGTCGTCACCCGGTGATGCGCCGACGCCTGTTGCCCACGCCCGTGCGCTGGGGTGCGGCCCTCGATCTCGTGCCCGATGTGGTCGTGTTGCCGGCCTACGACGCCCGACCAGAACCGGTCATGGCGGCGCTGGCACTCCTGGCGAGCCGGCGATCAACCGTTCTGGGGATCGACCGCGATACGGCCATCATCGGTCGCGATGGCTCCATGCGCGTCTATGGGCGGGGCCGCGTCACCGTCTGGCGCGGGCGGCACCGCGAGCGATTCCGGCGCGGGGATACGTTCCGGCTCTGATCGTCTCGCAGCGGGTCCAGCCGCCGCGATCGAGGTCAGTCCGGTTTGACCTTCCGGAAGCAGTCCGAGCAGTAGACCGGGCGGTCCATCCGCGGCTTGAACGGAACCTGCGCCTGGTTTCCGCACTCCGAGCAGACCACCGCGAAATACTCGCGCGTCGGGCGCTCGCCCCGATCGAAGCCGCGCGGCCCGCCGATATCGCGCAGGTCGTCGCCGCCATCGCGGGCCATGCGGCGGCTCGCGCGGCAGCTCGTGCAGCGCTTGGGGTCCGAGGCAAAACTCTTCTGCGCGTAGAACTCCTGATCCTCGGCGGAATGGATGAATTCAACGCCACAGTCCACGCACGAAAGGGTCCGATCGACGAATGTCATGTCACTCTCCCTGAGCGCAAGGCTGTGGTGCGGCGACAGGGGACCGGACGACGGTGGGCGGCTGGGATGGCTGGAGTTGGCCGGGTGCCACGCGACCCAGGTGCCGATGTTGGATCCCTGTCGGGGCGCACCGGTGATGTGGCCAGAGAATACACGGGTCCCGCGAATCGGTCCGTCGGCGCCTCCCCGAAGGCCGTGCCGGTGTGACAGCCGACCTGTCACAATGGCCGCCGATATTCGGGGCGGCGAGCGAGGAGCCAAAGGGGGCGCCTCGCTCGCTCGGGACCCGGTGCGGGTGGGGTGGGATCGCCGGCGCCGGTGCGGTCCCTCGCCCCGGTCACAGCGGCAATGCGGCGCAGGGAGGCCAGCCCGACCGGATGCTCCGAATCCTCCATACCGCCGATGTCCACCTCGGTGCCAGGCACGCGGATATGGGCGAGCAGGCTGCCGGCCAGCGAGAGCGGCAGTTTGCCGCCTTCCGTGCCTCGATCGATCTCGCCGTCGCCGAGAAGGTGGATCTGGTCCTCGTCGCGGGCGACCTGTTCGACTCCAACACCCAGCCGCGCCGCTCCGTGGAGCGCGTGACCGCCGAGTTCAAGCGGCTTGTCGACGCGCACATCCGCACCGTGATCATCCCGGGCACGCACGACGTGTACGACCGATCCTCGATCTATCGTGCCTACGATCTGAAGGCCATGGTCGGCAGCACGGCCGATGACGACCTGCTGACGGTTCTCGACCCCGACCACGCGGACGTCCATCTCGCGAGCATCGACACCGTCGTCTACGGCCGCGTGTTCGCGACCAAACGGGCTCCGAGTTCACCGCTTGGCGGTCTCGATGCGGCCGCGGACGATCGAGCGACGTGGAAGGTGGGGATGGTCCACGGCTCCCTCGCAATCGCCGGCAAGACCGACGGCGACGAGGTGGTGGTGACCAGGGAGGACATCGGCGCGAGCGGGCTGCACTACCTCGCACTTGGCCACTGGCATTCCTCGCAGCGGGGTTCCTCACGCGGCACCACGTATGCCTACTCCGGCGCGCCGGAGCCGGTTGCGCTCGACCAGGATCGAGCCGGCAAGGTCCTGCTGGTGACGCTCGACCGAGCGGCCGATGGCACGGTGACCATCGCCGTCAACGAGCGATCGGTCGGTCGCACGATGTTCGAAGCCGTCGATCTGGACGCGTCCACGATTGCGTCGCAGCCGGCCATCGTCGACGACCTGCGCAAGCGGGCCAGTGCGGACCTGGTGCTGGACGTCCGGATCATGGGCGTCCGGCCCGACGAACTCGACCTCGACATCGAGGAGATCGAGGGACAGCTCCGCGATGCGTTCTTCCGCATCCGGGTGCGGGACCTGTCGAAGCCGGCGCTGACCGAGGGCGCCCTGCCGTCACCGGAGACCATCGCGGGGGCCTACATCCGAGACATCGAGGCCCGGATCGCCGAGCTTGAGGCGGGCGACGACGCCGTAGCCGCCGCCGAGATGCGTGACGTGCTCCGACTGGGGCGCCTGCTCCTCGCTGGGCACGAGGTGTCGCTGTGAGGATCAGCCGGCTTCAACTCACCGACGTCCGACGCTATCGCGACCTCGACGTCTCGTTCTCGCCGGGCCTCACCGTCGTCCGCGGTCCGAACGAAGCCGGCAAGTCCACGATCCAACGGGCGCTCGAGCTCGTACTGACCCGGCGCGCGACGTCCGCGGCAGCGGACCTCGACGCGCTGCGTCCATGGGACGCCCCGGAGACTGCGCGCCCCATCATCACGCTCACCTTCGAGCAGGAGGACGAGGCCGGTACCAAGCAGGGCACGGTCCAGAAGTCCTTCCTCGCAGCCAAGGGCACTGTGCGCCTCGATTACGACGGGCAGTCCATTACCGACCCGTCGCTCGCCGACCAGGTGCTGGCCGAGCTGACCGGGATCCCGTCTGAGGCCTTCTTCCGCTCCACCGCCTCTGTCCGCCACCACGAGCTGTCCGACCTGGCGCGCGACGAATCCGCCCTGCGGGACCGGCTCCAGGCGTCCATCTCGGGAGCGGACCGCGGAACCTCACGCGCCCGAAAGACGCTCGAGCGAGCCCTCCATGAGCTGAACACGAAGGGCGATAAGAACCCCGGACGGCTCAAGACCGCCGAGAGCGCGGTGTCCCAGGCCGGTGCGGCCGTCGAGAAGGGCGAACTGGCCCTCGTCCAGCTGGAGCGCGACAGGGACGCCAGTGCCGCGGCTCGAGAGCGCCGAACCGAATCGGAAGGCGTCCTCCGCGAGCGCCGATCGCTGCTCGAAAAGGCCCGACAGGCGGAGCGCCTGGTTGCCGAGCGGGACGCGGCGCAGGAGCGGTTCGAACGGTATCGCCAGGCCGTGCAGGTTCGCGATGATGTGACGCAATTGACCGATTCGCACCCGTCGACCACCCCGCTCGCCGTGCTGCGCCCCGCCATCGAGCTGCTGCGTGCACTCGACGGACGGATCCGGGAGCTTCGCGCGATGCTCGCCGGGGAGATCGAGGTCAACTATCACGTCGAGGCTCCCAAGGCCACCGCGTGGCGGCTGACGGCGATCCTTGCCGCGCTCGTGGTGATGATCGGCGCTGCCATTGCCGTCAGTTCCCAGATCGGAGTCGTG
>JANNUK010000097.1:0-4179 GCA_031395155.1 Chloroflexota bacterium
GGATACCTGCACGTCGCGGACCGAGATCGTCAACCCGATGCCCCCGATCATGGAGCCCGGCGAGTTCTTCATGCCGTACCCGCTCGAGGTCGAGGTCGGCGGCGCGACCGTCTTCGTCGTGGCGGTCGAGCGGTTCGAGCGACTCTAGGCCGAGTGGAGCTTCACGAGGCCCTCGGCGCGAAGGTCGATTCGTGGCGCGAGGACGGCTACCCGAGCGACATCCCTGCGCTCGCGGAAATCCTCGATTTCGCCGTCGAAGGCGTCGAACCGGGCAAGCCGTGGCCGAGCTCCGGCCGGCTCCGGTTCCTCCGCGCGGCCCAACTTCGAGCGCTCGAGACCTACTGGTACCTCCGGCTCGTGGAGCGAACGCCGCCGATCCCCGAGCTCTATCGGCGTCTCTTCACGTCACCCTCCGAGCGGCTCGCCGCGCTCGGCCTCAACACGCCCGCACTCACGACCCTGGCGCTCGACCTCGGTCCGGACGGTCTGCTCGAGCGTATCCGGACCGACGACGGCTTCGTCAAGGCGCACAAGCTCGGCGTCCTGCGGGAGACGCTGACGCTGGACTATCCGAGCTACATCCTTGCCCTCGCGATGGGCGCCGGGAAAACCGTGCTGATCGGCGCCATCGTGGCGACCGAGTTCGCTCTCGCTCTGGACAACCCGGAGCCGCCCGAGGGCATCCGGTTCATCGAGAACGCCCTGGTGTTCGCGCCCGGGACCACAATCATCGAGTCCCTTCGCGAACTCTCCACGATCCCCTTCGGAAAGCTCCTTCCGCCGCGACTCCTCGCCGACTTCACGGCGAGCCTGAAGATCACCTTCACGAGAGACGACGAGCGCGGGATCCCGGTCGTCGCCGGCAGCCGGTTCAACCTCGTCGTCACGAACACCGAAAAGATCCGCATCCAGGCGATCCCGAAGCGCCGCCAGCTGACCCTCGCATCGCTCCTCGATACCCGCGAGGCGGAGGCCACGGAGCGGGCGAACCTCCGCCTCCAGGCGATCGCGAGCCTGCCGCACCTCGGCGTGTTCAGCGACGAGGCGCACCACACCTACGGCCAGAACCTCGACACGCAGCTCAAGCGGGTTCGCCAGACCGTGGACTACCTGGGCAGCGCCACCAACCTGATCGCGGTCATCAACACGACGGGCACGCCGTACTTCGAGCGCCAGCCGCTCCGCGACGTCATCGTCTGGTATGGCCTGGGGCAGGGGATCCGGGACGGGATCCTCAAGGAGGTCGCGAACAACATCCAGTCGTTCGCCTTCGACGCCGACCAGGCAGACGAGTTCGTCAGCCATGTGGTCACGGACTTCTTCGCGACTTATGGCGACCATGCGATTCCGGATGGCGCGCCGGCGAAGCTGGCGATCTACTTCCCACAGGTGGATGACCTCGAGGAACTGGAACCGCACGTCCAGCTGGCCGTCGCGAAGGCGGGCCTGCCGCCAACCGTGATCCTGCGGAACCATTCGCGGTCGTCGACTGACGAGGTCGATGCGTTCAACCGGCTCAACGATCCAACCTCCGGGCACCGGGTGATCCTGCTCGTGAACAAGGGCACTGAGGGCTGGAACTGCCCGAGCCTCTTCGCCACCGCCCTGGCCAGGAAGCTGAAAACCAGCAACAACTTTGTCCTCCAGGCGGCGTCACGGTGTCTCCGCCAAGTCCCCGGCAACGACCGGTCGGCCCGGATCTATCTGTCGGATGCCAATCGCGGCGCGCTGGACAAGCAGCTCCAGGACACGTACGGCGAGGCGCTGGCACAGCTGGACCATCAGCGCCGGGCGACCAAGCCGGATGTCATCCGGCTCCGCAAGACGGATCTCCCGCCGATTCGCCTGCGCGTGCCGCGCCGCGTGCTCGTCCGCGGAGACGCGCCCGCCGGCACGCTCGCCTTCGAGCGCCCTTCCGGGTCCACGCATGGCGGCGCGATGACGCGGACCACGTACGGCGTTGGCCTCGCGAACGCCACCCGCAAGATGCTGACCGCGCTGGGTGACACGCTGGAGATCGAAACCAGCGTCGACACGATCGACGCCTACACCGCCGCGATTACCCTGGCGGCGACGTACCGGCTCGACGCGTGGCCGCTGATCGACGCGCTGAGGGAGACCTACGGAACCGAGGAGGTTCCGGTCGCCCACCTCGAGCCGCTCGCCGGGCTGCTCGAGATGCGCCTCGGCGGCTACGAGGAAACCATCGAGCACGAGGATGTCGAGCTGGCGGTCGTCAAGCCGGACGGCTTCGACGCCGTGACGCAGTCGGACGGATCAGTTGTGCGGCAATCGGACATCTCCTACCCCGCCGACCGCGCCCATCTCGTCTTCGGGCCGGAGCGCCTGGTCGGCGAGAATCCGTCAGGTTACGGGTTCCACTACACGCCGTACAACTTCGATTCCGGGCCGGAGGCGGACTTCTACGAAAAGGTCCTGCGCGCGCTCAATGTCCACCCGGACGAGGTGCGCGAGATCTACTTCACCGGTGCCATCACCGACCCGAAGAAGACGGACCTCGCGTTCGTCTACCGGCGCGAGGGGCGCGATCATCGCTACACGCCGGACTTCGTGATCCACGCGCGCGGCGACCGCTGGCTGCTCGTCGAGATCAAGATGACCGCCCGCCGGCAGGACGCCGTCGAGGGCGAGCACGGGGTCAAGGCGAAGGCGCTTCAGGCCCTGGAGGCCGCCAACCCGGGTCGCATCTTCTACAAGATGGTCTTCGCGGATGCCGTGGTGCCGGCCCCGGACGTCGCCGCCGTCGGGGCGTTTGTGGACGGGCCGCCAGGCCCGTAACCGTTCATTCTCGGGTTGACTTTGGACGGATAGAGCCCGATGCTTTCGTAAGTGTCCAAAGTAGCCGATGGATCGGACATTTCGAGCGGGGAGGTCGGCCCTGTTGGCCCAGTTCATCGAGCGACGCTGGGAGGGTGACCCTGGGGTGTACGGCGGGCGCGCTGCCAGGTCTTCATTCACATACCAGGCGTTCGTGCCAGACACAATCGCGGCCACAGACGTGCGCATTACGTTTGAGGTAGCCGAAACGGTCGCCGCGGCGGAGGCCGCGGTGCGCGAGCTCAACGCCGCAGCGGCCGTAACGGGCCTGGAAGCGGTGGCGGCCCTGTTGCTCCGGTCCGAAGCGATCGCCTCGTCGAGGATCGAAGGGTTCGAGCTCTCCCAGCGAAACCTGGCACGGGCCCTGATCGATCCTCGCTCGGCGCGCGGCACGGCCGGGGTCGTCGCCGCGAACGTGCTGGCGATGGAGCAGGCGGTTGGCCTCGGCGATCTCGAGCGGCCAATCGACGTCGCCGACATCCTCGGGCTCCATCGGACACTGATGGCAAGAGAACCGGCCCGACTCACGCACGGCGAGCTTCGGCGCGAGCAGAATTGGATCGGGGGCCGGGTCAACTCGCCCATCGACGCCCGGTACATTCCGCCTCCCGAGGACGAGGTTGAAGCCCTGGTCGCAGATCTGGTCGCGTTCATCAACCGAGATGACCTTCCTGGTGTCGCTCAGGCCGCCATTTCCCACGCTCAGTTCGAGACGATCCACCCCTTCCTCGACGGAAATGGTCGAGTGGGGCGGTGCCTGATCCACGTGATCCTTCGAAGACGCGGCATTGCCCCCCGCTTCGTGCCTCCAATCTCGGTCGTCCTTGCCGCACGATCAAACCAGTACATCGGCGGGCTGGTGGGATATCGCGAAGGGAACGTCGCCGAGTGGTGCGCATCATTTGCGGGTGGGTGTGAGCGCGCCGCCCATCTCTCGGTGGAGCTCGCGCAGACGATCCGTGCGCTTCAGGCCACCTGGTACGAGCGCGCCGGCAAGCCCCGGCGCGACTCGGCGGCGGCACGCATCATCACCCTGCTTCCCGCCCAGCCGATCGGCTCTGCCGCGACAATGCGAGCGGCGATCGGGGCGTCGCACCGTCGGGCGTTGGAGGGCCTCAAGATGCTCGCGGAGGCCGGGGTGGTTCGGCAGATCAGCGAGGGTGACTATGACCGGCAATTTGCCGCCGATGAGCTGTTCGGATTGATCGAATCGTTCGAGCGTCGACTGAGCGGCACCGCCGCCATGCGCGACGCATGACCGACGACACCCGGGTCCCGATCGCGAAGGCGAAGGGCCGGCCCATGCTCCATCAGGCCCTTGACATTCTTTACCCGGGTTTA
>JANNUK010000170.1:0-2597 GCA_031395155.1 Chloroflexota bacterium
TCCAGCCGCCCGGCGAGCATGCGCAGCAGGCTACCCAAGCGGCTCGATAGCGGCGTCGAACTCAGGTGGGCTCAGGTAGGGTCGGGCGCCCCCGTTCAGGCGTCGCAGGCCGCCGATGATCGCCGCTCGAGGTGATGGCGCCCATGAATCAGTGATCGTGGCCTCCTCGGCGAACCTCCTGAGCCGTTCGGGATCGGACGACATGAGTGTTTCTCCATGCGTAGACCGCGAGGAGCGTCGGAAAGGGCCGCGACGCGGTGGGCCGACGATATCGCATGCAGGTGTCGCGATGTGGTAACGATGCCGCTCAGGCCGCGTCTACCATTCGCTGCGATCGCGTGACGCAAGACATGAAGGGGCGATGAATGGATACGGTGATCAACAACCGCATGGTGGCCCGCTTGGCCGGAACAGCGGGCATCGCTGGACAACTTGCTTCCGCGTACTTCTTCCTCCTGGTTCCGGGGCTCGCGGTCCCATCCCCCGCGAACTACGTCTTCTTTGGGGCCTGGTTCGTCCTCGTCGGTCTGACGATCGCCTGGTGGCGTCACCATCCGTGGCGCTCGTTCCTGGTCCCGATCGTGTCCGTCCCGGTCGCGATCCTGGTCCTCGAGATCGGAACTCAAGCGCTGGGTTGGGCTCCGTGAGAAGGTCGCGGGAGACCCACCCACTCGTCGAGCCGTGAAGACAATGGAGCGTGAAGCATCCGACGAGACGGCGGTCGTCTCTCCACGCAGCTGGATCGGCGGTGCGGCGTCCGCCTACCTCGCCGCGTTGTGGGGTTCGCTCGTCGTTATCGTGGCAACCGTCGGGCAACCTCCGACGCTCGACGCGACGCGGCCGGGCTCAGCACTCGTCGGACTGATCATCGTCGCCGCCGGTGCGTCACTCCTCGGACGAGGCAGCGCAGGCATCAGCGGGGCGGTGTCCGGGGCAGCCTCGGCGTACGCCCTCGCGATCATCACCGCGCTCCGCGCCGCCGAGCGCAACTGGGCGTTCATCGCCCCAGGACCTGCTTCAGCCTGGCAAACCGAGGTCAACGAAGCGCTCCTTCGGTCGCTCGTGGTGCTCGGCGCTGCTGCCGTCGTCGGCGCCCTTGGGCGCGACCTGCTCGATCGCAGGCAACCATCGCGCCTCGTGGCCCGGTCGCCATGGCAGCGGTCTCGCCTCATGGGTCCTGCGGTGGTCGTGCTGATCGGGCTCGCCGCCCTGGGAGGCACGGGCGCACTGGTCGCCGCAGCCGCGGACACATCGATCGTCATGCCTGCCCAGGTACCCACGATCACCGCGACTGGCGCCGGAGACCTTGTCACCGTCGAACCGACCTTGATCGCGCCAGGCGAGGCAACGATCGTCACCGAGACCACCTGGGACCACGCGTGTGATCTGTGCGCCGGCCACTTCGACTTCTTCGGACCCCTATCCGATGCCGAGCTCGTCAGCCTGGAGATCGGGACGGTGATGGACGACTGGACCAATCGTCTGCCACGGCCGGATCAGCTCTGGCACGGCGGAAACCTCTTGAGCGAGGGGACCTACGCCTTCGCCCTCAGCAAATACCCGGGACCCGAGGAGCCGCCCCGTCTGGCCGGTCTCGGGATCCTGACGGTCTCGGCGGGGCCGACGCCGACGGTCGTTCCACGCATACCCGGTGACGCGCCCCTGTTCGTCTGGGTCGAACGGCTGGTCCTGGTCATGAGTGGAGCGGCCCTTGGTCTCGTGATCTCCAGACGCCGTCGCGTCGCCCGTCTTGCCCGGATCGAGCATCGGCTGGCCACGGTCGGGGTCGCGGTGCTCGGCTCGCTTGTTCTTGCGGGTGGACTGGCGTTCTACGTGAGTTTCGCCGGAAGCCCGTTCTAGGCTCGGCGCTCAGCTACACCCCGTCGCGGACTGACGTGCGTACTCCGCCGCATCGTAGGTCCCGATCGCGGCCTTGATCAGCCCGTCGTCATCGAGCGTCCACGACTCGAAGAGTGACCGGTGATCGCGGACCCGTACCGTCGCCTCATGCCGGAGATCTCGCGTTTCTTTGGGGTCGTCATTCGGATGCACTTCGATGACCATCAGCCGCCGCACTTCCAATGGGCGGCACAGCATCGAGATGAGCTCTTCGCGGGCACCGCCCTATAACTGCGATCTCGCCGGCTTGACCGCCACCGCCTTTGACGCCATCTTGAGCCCAGAAGAGCGGAACCCAATTCCGGCGCCCGAGCGCTGGCGAGGCTTGAGCTGATGATCGTGATCGAGGTCGACTTCAATCACCTGGACGGTGCAGGGCGGCTGCTTTTGGCGGACCTTGTGGTCCACGAGCGCACACCGTTCGCAGAGATCGCCGTGTCGGGCGAGCGGGTGCTCTTCGTCGATGGTGGTGAGTTCGTCGAGGGAAGCCTTGCCCAGGATCCTGAGCGAGGCTGGGTGGGCGTTGCCGACTGGGCCACACAGGATCGCCTTCGCTCCTACCCGTCCGATCGCCCTGCCCTGTCACCGCTCGCTCGGTGACAGCCTCCTGAACTTGGCCGGGTCGCACCCACGCTCCGCCACATTCGCGAGCCAGTCGAGATGTGCGCCCGTCAGGGCCTTGCCGGACCTGGTTTGAT
>JANNUK010000191.1:0-1503 GCA_031395155.1 Chloroflexota bacterium
GGCTACGTGAACATCGTGAAGTCCATCCAGCAGGCGGCCGGGCAGATGCAGGCCGCCGAATCCGCACCGGCCGAGCCGGCCGCGGCGAGCTGACAGAGGAGTGATGAGATGACCCTCGAGATGGAGCCTCAGACCACTCCCGAAGTCGGCGGGATGGGCCATTCGGTCAAGCGCAAGGAGGACCCGCGGTTCATCCGTGGGGCAGGCACGTACATCGAGGACCTGACGCTGCCCGGCATGCTCTGGATGGACATCGTCCGGAGCCCGTATGCCCACGCCAACATCAAGAACATCGACAGCAGTGAGGCCCTGAAGATCCCCGGCGTCCTCGCGGTGATCACCGGCGCCGACCTCGAGAAGGCCGGTCTGCACTGGATGCCGACGCTCGCCGGCGACACCCAGATGGTGCTTCCGACGACGACCGTCAAGTACCAGGCCCAGGAAGTGGCCGCGGTCGTCGCGACCACCCGCTACGGGGCCGCGGACGGTGCTGCCGCCGTATACGTGGACTACGAACCGTTGCCGGTCATCGTCGACCCGTTCGAGGCGCTCAAGCCGGACGCCATCATCCTGCGCCCCGACAAGGGGCCGGACAAGCAGACGAACCGCATCTGGCACTGGGAATCGGGCGACAAGGCGGCGACCGACGCTGCCCTCGAGCAGGCCGAGGTGCGGGTAGCCGAGGACATCTACATCCCGCGGATCCACGTCGCCTCGATCGAGACGTGCGGCTGCATCGCCGACTGGGACGCGGTCAACGGTCATCTGACGTTACACATGACGTCGCAGGCCCCGCATGCCATCCGCACCGTCCTCGCCCTCGTTTCGGGCCTCCCGGAGCACAAGATCCGGGTGAAGACCCACGACATCGGCGGCGGCTTCGGCGGCAAGGTGCCGGTTTATCCCGGCTACGTCATCGCCGTCGTTGCCTCGCTGACCTTGGGCAAGCCGGTCAAGTGGATCGAGGATCGCTCGGAGAACCTCCAGGCGGACTCGTTCGCCCGCGACTATCACATCCACGCCGAGTTGGGCGCCACCAAGGAAGGCAAGATCACCAGCCTCAAGGTCAAGACGATCGCCGACCACGGCTACAGCGATGCCGCGGCCGACCCATCGAAGTTTCCGGCCGGGCTCTTCAACGTGATCACCGGGTCGTACGACTTCGACAACGCCTTTGTCGAAGTCGACGGCGTCTACACGAACAAGCCGCCCGGCGGCGTCGCGTATCGCTGTTCGTTCCGAGTCACCGAGGCCGTCCACGCCATCGAGCGGATGGTCGACATCCTCGCCCATGACATCGGCAAGGATCCGGCCCAGCTCCGGATGGAGAACTTCATCCAGCCCGAGCAGTTCCCGTACAAGACACCCACCGGCTGGGAGTACGACTCCGGTAACTACGGCGTCGCGCTCCAGAAGGCCATGGACATGATCGGCTACGACGACCTTCGGAAGGAGCAGGCCGAGAAGCGCGCCAAGGGCGAGCTCATGGGGATCGGCATCAGC
>JANNUK010000211.1:0-1927 GCA_031395155.1 Chloroflexota bacterium
GGAAACGGGCCGAGCTACTACGCGTGCTTCCCCGCGGCTCCGAACACGACGAAAACGCTGGTCATTCGCCACGGCCCTGGCGGAGCACTCGGTGGTCCGCTCGAGGTGACCTGCTCGACGGAGATCCACGCCGAGGGCGACCACTTCTGGCGCGTGGACCTCTCGGTGTCGTGGGCCCCCGGACCCGCCTATCCCACCGGCCGCTATCGTGAGACGGCGTGGCTGACCGCGACCGGCGAGATCGCCGGGGGTCGATGGGATGGCGACGCCATGCCCGACCTCACCGCTGCCGCACCGACGCCGCCATCGAACCTGAACGCGTCCTTCCCCAGGACGGTCCTCGGCCTTCCGGTCATTTCGGTCAGCGAGGCGATCCGGCATCGCGACACGAGCCTCGACTCGACGGAGCTGGCGGTGCGCGGCTATTACTCCTTGCCGGGGCCGATGTCCTGTCCGGCTCCGGCACCCGAGTACTGGACGCCGCCCATCTACCCGAACTGTCCGGCCCAATTCACGTGGTTACTCGAGGTCCCTGAGCAGCTCGTCATTACCTTCCAGGATGGCTTCGAGATGCGGCCTCCCACGGGCCCCGGTCTCAATCCGATCACGGGCCCGTACCCCAGTGGGTTTGAGTTCGACTTCGAGAACCTCCGACCGTTCGGATATCCCGTCGTCATGCTCGGTCACTTCGACGACCATCGCGCCGGCACCTGCCAGGAGGCTGACGTCGACCTGTGCCGGCACCAGTTCGTGGTGGACTCCGCCGCCTGGATCGACGGCAGAATGACGGAGATCCAGGCCTGGCGCGCGCTCGACGTGCCGGACGGCACCGGCGGGTCGCGGACACTGACGCCGAAGCTCGATGAGGCCGCCGTAAGGTCGCTCGTTGCGTCGATCGCACCCGGGCCGGTGCTGTCGATCGGGGACATCCTGGCGCAGATCGAACCGAGCGCTTGGACGACCGCCGAACTGACCGGCACCCAGATCGTGTGGTTGATCCGCGTCCTCGATAGCGCTGGGCCCGAACCGCGAGCGCGCACCCTGCTGGTCCCGGACGAGGGCGCGCAGATGTTCGAGATCGACTCGACCGGAACGCTCATGAGGATCGCCGTGGGAACGGGTGCGATCGCCTGGCTCCCTCCGTGGGCCGACCCGACGAACGTGCCGGCCGCGGTTTCCTCTCGCGCTCCGGTGCCCTTCTGCGGTGTCGAGGGCGCACCGGACGAGTTCTACGATGGCCCGGATGAGACGGTTCGAGCCTGCTTCGTGACCGCGTGGGGTACGAACGGGCCGGCCGAATTCGCGACGATCCGGCCGACGACCGAAGGCGATCCGATCGCCACGATCTACCGACTTGAGCCGGGGGTCGGCATCACCGTGTTCCGCGCTTCAACCCAGGACGCCTACGGGGCAACCGGCTGGTTGCTCCAGCAGTGCACCGACCTGACGTTGGAACCAGCGTTCGGGTTCACGCTCGACGGCTGCAGCGATCCCGTCGTCCTGCGCTGACGTTCGGACCGATCCGCTCCCCGGGCAACCGGCGCGTCGGTTACTCAGCCTCGTGGGCGATCTGGCCCGAAGACAGGCTGAGCACGACAACGCCGGCGAGCTCGCGTCCGATCAGCGGCGAGTTGGTTCCACGCGATCGCAACGATCCGGACGACACGGTCCAGGACGACGATCGATCGATGACAACGAGATCGGCAAGGGCTCCTTCGAGGAGCCCCGGGGCCCGCGGCGGTGCCCCGTTTCCCGGTGCGGCCGCGAGGACACGGGCCGGGCCCGTGGTGAGGGCCGCGATCGCCGTCGCGAGAGGAAGGTGTCCCGCGTCGACCGCGGCAAGCACCAGCCCGAGCGCCGTTTCGATGCCCGAAATCCCGTTGGCGGCCAGGCCGAACTCGACCTCCTTGTCGACGACCGTGTGCGG
>JANNUK010000218.1:0-6094 GCA_031395155.1 Chloroflexota bacterium
GTCGCTGCGAGCACGCTTGCCACGCCGACCTGCGCCCCATGGAACGCGAGCGATCGGCCGGCGGCACCCGCGGCCATGTCCAGGAGATGGCTGAGCAGGTGCTCGGTGCCGGAGAGCGGCGCCGTTCGACCCGACACGCCCATCGCGATCCCGGTCAGAGTCATCCGGGCGGCGAGCTCGGCGAGCATGTCCGGGTCGCTCGTGCGGACCCGTGCGGCCCCGTCGAGCAGCCCGTCGGCGCCGTCCCGGAACAGCGCGACCACGGCCGGGTCGTAGCTGTCGTCCATGCCGACCGCGTTCGCGAGGTACCAGTCGGCGGGGGCCGTGAACATCGAGCAAAGCTCACCGAACCCGGCCCGGTTCATCGCGACGGGAGCGTCGGCGAGGATCCCGAGGTCGATCAGGAGCACGTTCGGCCAGCGCGAGGGAACCGTGCGCTTCACACCGTCGCGCAGGAGCACCGCCATGTCATCAGAGAACGCATTGACGGACACGGCCGTCTGGACAACGACGAGCGGCAGGCCGCCGGCCCGCATCGTCGCGTCCTTCGCGATGTCGGTGATCGTCCCCGATCCCAGGACGACGACGCACCCCGCGCCCTCGATGAGCCGATCGGCCCGTGCGAGCGCGTCCGCGTCGGCGTGGAGTTCCAGCCCGGTCGCCCGGATGACCGCCTGGCGCGTCTCGAATCGGGCGGACAGGTCGGCGAGGACCGCCGCCTTGAGGTCGGCCGCGCCGCGCCGCATCGGCGTCTCGTCGACGACGAGGACGACCGGACCATCGCGGCGGAGCGCGGCAACCGTGCCGACGAGGTGGGCGAGGGCCGCGGGCCCGATATGCACCGCCTCAAGACCGATCGGATGTCGCGTGGGGTGGCTTGCCGGACCTGTTGCCGCGCCCGTTGCCGAGCCGGTCGCGGCGGCCAGTCGCGAGCGCAGGCCATCGAGGTCGGTTGGATCGGGCAGGGTCAGCGGTGCCATCATCGGCCGGCACCGAACGTCGGTTCCGCGGCATCGAAGAGGCGCCGATACCGCCCGTAGGCATCGCCGTAGGCCGCGGCCGTCGACGGGTCCGGCGTATGGACGCGATCATTCAGGCGGACGCACTGGGCGACCGCCTCATCGAGGTCCCGGACGAACCCGGCCGCCACGGATGCGAGCATCGCCGCACCGGTCGCGGTCGCCTCGTCGGTCTCGAGGACGCGGATCGTCCGGCCCGTCACATCCGCCTTCATCTGGAGCCACAACGGGCTGCGCGCCCCACCACCGACGACCCGGATCTCGTCGCCGGCCAGGCCCATCGCGTCGAGCCGGTCGACGATGTCGCGAAGGGCGAACGTGCAGCCCTCGAGCAGCGCGCGATACAGGTGGGGACGTCCGTGGTTGAGCGAGAGCCCCGCGAAGACGCCGCGAGCCTCGTCGTTCCAACGCGGCGTGGTCGAGCCCGAGAGCGTCGGCAGGAACGTGATGCCGTCGGCGCCGGGTAAGGTGCCGGACGCCGCTTCGGCATCCAGATCGGCGGCCGATCCTCCACCGACGGCGGTTTGGAACCAGCTGACGCTGCCGCCCGACACGAACCCGGGGTTCTCGACGAGCCAGACGCGGGGATCGGCGTGCCCGTGTGTCTCGACAAGGCCTGTCTCGTCGATGACGGGAGTTCGGGCGGCAACGCACACTGGCTCGGCCGTACCGGTGATGTCGATGACGATCCCCGGGGAGATCCCCCCAGCACCCAGGCAGGCGCCGTGTTCGTCGCCGGTGCCGGTGACCACGCGGGTCGAAGTCGTCAGACCAAGTGTCGCCGCGGCAGCGGGGCGCAGGGCGCCGGCATCGTCTGCGGCCGCGCGGATGTCACCGAGCAGCTCGGTGTCCAGCCCGAAGGCGCCCACCAGGTCCGCTGACCAGGCACCGGTCGTGACGTCGTACAGCAGGCTGCTCGAGGCGTTCGCATGATCGACCACCCGCTCGCCGGTCATCCACGCGACGAGGGCACTGCCGGGAAGGAGCAGGCCGGCGGCGCGATCGAAGACATCCTGCCGCTCGTCGCGGAGCCAGAGGATCTTCGGTGCGACGTGGGAGGCATCGAGGTTCAGGCCGGTCCGCCGACGGATGTCCCCGGGTGTCACGCGCCGACCCATCGAGCGTGCCTGTTCCGTGGCTCGGCGGTCGAGCCAGATGATGGCCGGGTGCAGCGGTTCGTTGTCTGCGTCAACCGCGACGACGCCGTCGACCTGCGACGCGAGTCCCAGCGTCGCGACCTCGCCGGCCGCGATCCGGCCATGTTCGAGGAGCGACCCGATCACGCCGGCCAGGGCCTCTCGCCAGACGGCGACGTCCTGCTGCGCCCACGCCGGATGCGGATAGTCGACTTCGTAGGCCGCGCTCGCCTGGGCCATGACGCGACCATCGGGGTTGAGCAGGATCCCCTTCAGGCTCTGGGAGCCGACGTCGCACCCGATCGCATACATCCGGTCGGTCACGCCTCGAATCTCGGTCAGAAGTCGTCAGTCGTCTGATGACTTCGATAGTGTATGACGGTGCGACCCGAAGTCAATGGGAGCGCCGACCCGGGCGCTGGCCTCACCGTGATCGTCGCGACGCACGATCCGGCGCTGATCGACCTCAGCGCAACCCGCTTGGACCTGGCGCGCAGCGCACCTGTCTAGACTGGATCCGCAACCACCGATCCAAGGAGTGAGCATCCATGCCGAAAACCGTTCCGAACCGCCCCGGCATCGTCGCCGGACCCTACCCCTTCAGCCAGGTCGTCGAGGCGAACGGATTCGTGTTCCTTGCCGGCCAGGTCGGCGACGTGCCGGGCACGGCGGGCCCGGTGCCGGGTGGCATCCAGGCCGAGACGCGAGCGATGCTCGACAACGTCGGGCGGCTCCTTCGAGCGGTCGGCCTCGATTACCGGGACGTGGTCAAGGCGACCGTGTACCTGATCGACTTCGATGAGTTCGGCGCGATGAACGATATCTACCGGGAGTACTTCCCGACCGAGCCACCGACCCGAGCGACCGTCGGCGTCACCCGCCTCGCGTCAACGTTCCGGATCGAGATCGAGGTCGTGGCCGCGCGCTGAGCGCGAATGACCGACGCGTGTCTGGGTGACGAGGCGTTACTGCGTGACGATGAACTCGTCGACGGCGACGGCCTCGCGGCCCGGGGTGCCGAGGACCTCGATGAGAATCGTGTGGGTCCCGACGCGATCGAAGGTCTTCTCGAAGAGGACGTTGCGAGCGCGGAAGGTCCGCCGGAAGACGTCAACGTTGCCGACGAATTCCTCGTCCAGGTAGACGGCGGCTTCACCCCGCGTGGGTCCGACCGGACCGACCCAGGCGATCGCGGAGCCGGTGAACGTGAACCACATCGTCGCGCCCTCGGCGATCGCGTAGCGGACCTGCCCGTCGTTGTAGCGCGCGTGCTCCGCCAGCGACCACCCGCCCGAGAAGGTGAGGCCGCGAGCCGACTCGTCGACGACGAGCGTGTTTGCCGCGGGCCTGGCCGGGGCCGGCTTGGCGGCCGGGGCCGGCTTGGCGGCCGGTGCCGGCTTGGTCGCCGCGCGGACCGCGACGCCGCCTCCGCCGTAGACCGACATCACCTTGTTGACATAGCCGATGGAGGACGACGACCAGGTCGCCACATCGGTGCTTCCGTCGCCGGTCAGCCACCAGTGGGCGACCGCCTCCCACGACCCGAGCCAGTGGAAGAGCGCCGACAGCTTCCCCCGGGCTACCGTGTCCTGGTTGGCAGGCGTCCACGGGGCATTGGCGTCACCGAGGTAGCGGAGCGCCCACGATGGCCAGTTCGAGGGCATGATCTGGTACTTCCCGTACGCGCCCGACGTGCTATTGACCGCCTCGTATCGTCCGTGCGATTCGACGGCGCCCAGCGCAGCCATGAACGTGTCGATGCCGGGCGGATCGTGGGCAGCCGTCGACCCCGGGCCGAGGAGGCCGGCAACGAGCAGTGCGGCGAGTAGGGCAATACGGGCCGCTCCTGGGCGGCGCGCCTCTGGCAATGAGGATCCTCGTGGCCCCGGTGCAGCGCGGTGAGCACGACCATTCGCCGGGAGCCGACAGGATACGAGACCACCCGACCTGTCGGCAAGGCGTGCGGAGCAGAGCGGTTCTTGGACATCGCCCGGAGTGGGCCGGAGGCGGCGACGGCCTACGCGGCGCCGTCGATCGAGGCCAGGAACGCCGCCGTCCGGTCGAGCGCATCGTCGAAGACCGGTCGCAGCGTGTGCCCCAGCCGCGGATAGGTCACGAGTTCCGCAGCGGCCAGCCGATCGACGGCGCGACGCAGGAGGTCGATCTTGGCGAATGGGTCGGCTTCGCCCGACAGGAGCAGGACAGGACAGCGAATCGCCGGCCAATGCTCGACGCGCGTCTCGCCGTCGGGCGCCCCGGGCCGATGAAGCGGATAGCTGAACAGCACGAGCGCCAGTGGTTCCGGGGCGCCGTCGGCCGCCGGCTGCGCCGCAAGCAGGCTCGCCACCCGCCCGCCGTACGATTGGCCACCCAGGGCCGTGTCGCCGTCCGCCGGGACCTGGCCACGAAACGCGTCGATCGCATCCTCGGCGCGACGGACCGGCAGGTCGATCGCCAGCGCTTCGATGCCCCGACGGCGCAGGCCCTCGACATAGAGGCCCATCGATGCCGCGTTGCCGCTTGCGCCGTGGCCGAGCACGATCCGGATCGCCATGACCGTAGGGTAGCGCCGATGCGGACGCGGCCTGGGTCGCGCGGCTATCCTCCGAGCCGATGGCGACCGATGACGCGCTCGCACGCTGCTGGTGGGCCGGCGGGGAGACGCCGTCCGATCGGCTCATGGCGACGTACCACGACACGGAGTGGGGCGTGCCCGTCGACGACGAGGTCGAGCTCTTCGAGCGGCTGATCCTCGAGTGCTTCCAGGCCGGGCTCTCCTGGTCGACGATCCTGCGCAAGCGCGAAGGCTTCCGTGCCGCCTTCCGCGGATTCGATCCCGCCGTCGTGGCAAGGTTCGACGACGACGACCGGGCGCGTCTGATGGATGACGCATCGATCGTCCGCAATCGGGCCAAGATCGACGCCGCCATCGGCAACGCGGCCGCATTCCTCGCCACCGCCGCCGAGTTCGGTTCCTTCGGCGGTTATCTGGCCTCGATGGCGCCGCTGCCGCCGCCCCGACTCGCCACCGGAGCCACGCTGGCCGACCTGCCCGCGACAACCCGGTCATCGGATGCCCTGTCTCGGGACCTCAAGGCGCGCGGCTTCAGGTTCGTCGGGTCGACGATCGTGTACGCGTTCATGCAGAGCGTGGGCCTGGTTGACGACCACCTGCCGGGCTGCTTCCGATACGCCGACTGACCGACCAGCCGAGGCTCAGAGCTCGCGGCGACGGAGCGAGACGACGGCAAGGGTGATGACCAGCGCGACCCACGCCACGGACCACGCCAGGAACACCTCGGGCGGGGCGTCCTCGGCGAAGAACGGGTTCGCCGCGGCCCCGGGGCTGCCACCCACGCCGGCGATGACAATGGCCGGCTCGAGGCCGTGGACCACGCCGCGCCACAGGCCGTCGGACGGCAGGAGAAAGCGGCTGAGGTCCGCGGCCCTCGCAAGGGGCGCCGCATCGAGCGCGCGGGCAACGCCGCCCATGACGCCACCCATCCAGGCCAAGCCGTAGGCGACGACCGCGATGGCTCCCCCGGCGACCGACGCAAAGCGCGTGCTCAGGAGCAGGGTCAGCGTCAGGAGAACGATCGCCTGGGCGGCCAGGTACAGCACGGCGACGAGCGGATTCGGGGGCGTGTAGCCGGACAGGGCGCCAACGACCGCGATGGCCAGCAGGCCTGAGGCAGCGGCGTACCCGGCGATGACCAGGGACAGGCCGATCCAGCGCCCGATCACGAGGTCCGCCCGACGGATGGGTCGTGCGAGGAGGGCCAGCGCCACGCCCGATTCCAGGTCGGCCGCGATCGCCGGCGAGCCGAGAAACGCCGCCGTCATCGCCAGCACGAAGCTGAACATGAACGCGATGAGGATGAGGACCTGCGACACGCCGAGCTGGATCGCCACCTCCTCGGTCCCCGACTCGCGGGCAAG
>JANNUK010000225.1:0-1851 GCA_031395155.1 Chloroflexota bacterium
CCGCGTCCACCTGCGCGGCCGTGAGCAACTCGGCCGTCGTCACCGTGACGGCGCCGCTCGCGCCGACCGTCAAGGACAGCGCTGCCGCCGATTCGGAATCGGGCAGGTCCGCGACAACGAAGAAGTCGTCCGCACCGAAGGCCCAGTACATCGACTCGACGCTGCCCCCGACGCTCTTGGCGACCGCCGAAACGACCGCAGCCCGCGCAGTCCCGCCCTCCTTGATCAAGCCGGCTGCGCCGGACGCCGTATACGACCCGCGCACCAGGTACTTGGGCATTTCGACCCTCCTCAGATCGAGCGATCGACGTCGAACCGCAGAGTCCAATCAGTGCGATCACCCGGGCACCGATCAAGTGTGACAGGTGTCGGCAAGGGGACCGTGATGACCGGCTCAAAGACCGCGATAATCGCCGGACCGGCTGACGCCGGGCCAGCGGAGGATCGCATGCGGGCAATGTGCGCAGGGGCGGGGGCATGACCGAGCCCCGGGATCCGACGGCGACCGGCGAGCCCGGTTCCGACGGGCCGGACGAGCCCGTGGTTCAGGTCGAGCCCGTCCGCGCACCCTCGCTGCGGCGCCGTTGGATGCGCGGGATCATCGCCATGGCCGTGGTCGCGTCGCTGGCCCTGGGCGTGGCGCTCCGCGGGCCGGCGCCGCAGGAGTCCGCACCTCCGGTCGTTGCCGGGAACCGGATCGCGGTCATCGCGCCGGATGGTGCCCTGTCGATCGTCGTTCGGACCGGGACGCTGGTGCGTCGCTTCCCGGTCGAAGCGACGGCATTCCGGTTCCCGGCGTTCTCGCCGGGCGGCACGCGGCTCGCCGTGATCGGCGCGGCTGCGGGCCGCTCGGGCATCTTCGTCTTCGATGTCGCGTCGGGCGCGGTGGACGCCGCGCCACCCAAGGCGGTCTTCTCGAGCGAAGACAGCGGCGTGATCTATTTCTCCTGGGCGCCCGACGGTGAGCGGATCGGGTTCCTCACCGGGGAACCTGGCACGCTGGCCCTCCGAGTCGTAGCGGCCGACGGCCTCGGTCTCGACACGATCGTCATCCAGGGCCAGCCGCTCTACTGGACGTGGCGTGACGGATCGAGCCTGCTCGTGCACAGCGGCGGTTCTGGTCCCGCGGCGTTCCTCGGCGACGTGGATCTCGACGGGTCCCGGCTCGGCAAGTCCCCTCCGGCTCCGGGCATCTTCCAGTCGCCGGCCATCTCGCGCGACGGCACCTATCGGGCGTTCGTCGCGCTGCGATCGGGTCGTGGCAGCGCTCTCGTCATCGAGCGAGGCGACGGGACCTCCCAGTCCGCTCTCGATGTGGGCCGCGCCGCATCGTTCGATTGGAGCCCGGCGGCCGACGAACTCGCGTTCATCGACGGTGGGGGCGCGGCCGGTCCGTCGCTCGCCTCGCTCCAGGTCGCCGACGCGGTTTCCGGGGTCACGAGGACGGTTCTCGAGGCGCCAGTCGCGGCGTTTTTCTGGTCTCCCGACGGCGTGTCGCTGGCGGCCCTCACCCTGGCGCCCCGTGACGATGGCAACATCGCCTCGGCCGAAATGGAGCCAAGCGGGAGGATCGCGGTGATCCCCGGGATCGAGATCCGGCTGATCGTCGTGCGCGCGGCCACCGCTGAGCGCGTCCTGGAGCGCGTCGTTCCGCTCAGCGACCTCTTCGAACAACAGCTGCTGCCGTTCTTCGACCAGTACGCGAAGAGCCACCCGATCTGGTCCGCCGATAGCAGCGCCCTCGTACTCCCGCTCGTTGACGCCGAGGGCGGCTCACATCTGACGGTGATCCCGGTCGACGGCGGCCCGGAGGTGGACCTCGGACCGGGCGTGCTCGGCTTCTGGAGCCCC
>JANNUK010000228.1:0-4466 GCA_031395155.1 Chloroflexota bacterium
GCCGATCGCCGCCGTGGCCCACAGGCTGGCGGCGGTCGTGAGGCCGCGAATGCTCGGGCCATCCTTGATGATCGCGCCGGCACCCAGAAAGCCGATCCCCGACACGATCTGCGCCGCGACCCGCGAGGGATCGAGTTTGTCTGGCGTCGCGAAGGCGCTGAATCCATGGATCGAGAGAACCGTGAAGGCGGCCGCCCCCAGGCTCACCAGGAGGTGCGTGCGCATACCGGCGGGATGGCCGTGGATCTCCCGCTCGACGCCAACCGCGGCGCCGAGCGCAGCGGCGATCAGGAGGCGAACAGCGAAATCGGCCTGGATGGCAAGGTCGGTCACGCGTCCATCGTACCCATCGTGAACCAAGGCCGGAGCGACGCCCCGTCGATCTTCTGGCAGGATGGGTCGCGATGAGTCAGTCCAGACCCCGCCCGGGCGCGGTCCGCCGCGGGCGCGGATCTTCCGATCGGCGGGGCCGCCAGTCCACCGCCGGCTTCCTCGCGTTGATCCTCTTCGCCCTGCTGATCGGCCTCGGAGGCATCGGCGCCATCGCCGTTGTCGGCGTCTACATCTCATCGACGATCGGCCTGATCCCCCCGAGTGCCCTCGAGCGGATCGAGTTCGCCGAGGAGTCCGTGATCTACGATCGGACCGGCGAGGTCGAGCTGGCCCGCTTCGGCGAGTTCCAGCGCGAGGTCGTGACCTTCGACCAGCTGCCCTCGGCGCTGATCGACGCGACGACCGCCGTCGAGGACAAAAGCTTCTGGACGAACCCCGGCTTCGATCCGGCCGCGATCGTGTCGAGCGGCATCGATGCCATCCGGGGCAACGCCCGAGGCGGTTCGACGATCACCCAGCAGCTCGTCCGTCAGCGGCTGCTCGACGCCGACCTCGTCCAGTCGAAGGCGCGCGCGTACGAACGCAAGCTCAAGGAAATCGTCCAGTCGATCCGCCTGACCAACGCCTTCCCGGGCGAGAAGGGCAAGCAGCGGATCATCACCGCGTACCTCAACCAGAACTTCTACGGCAACAACAGCTACGGCGTGAAGGCCGCCGCCAACAACTACTTCAACAAGGGGCTGGACGAGCTCACGCTGGCCGAAGCGGCGATCATCGCGGCACTGCCCCAGTCGCCGTCCAACTACGACCTCGTCCGCAACGCCGTCGTCGCCGAGGACGGCTCCCTGGTCGTGCCTCCGGAATCGGACATCGTCCAGCGCCGCAATCGCGTCCTCGAGTTGATGGCGGCGGGCCGCACGCCGCTGTCGGGCGATGCGTATTCCCCCGCGGACTTCGCCGCCGCGGCACGCGAGCGAGTGGTCCTCGCGCCGCAGGTGGCGGAGCCCTGGACGGCGCCGCACTTCGTCTGGGCTGCGCGGGCCGAATTGACCGAGCGGCTGTGCGGCGCGGACAGCTCGACCTGCCCGGCACTCGAGCGGGGGGGGTTCCGGATCACGACGACCCTCGACCTGCGACTCCAGGCCATCGCCGAGAAGTGGGTACAGGCATCCGCAATCGTGCCCCACGCCGAGGACCCCGAGGCTGCGGCGGCGGCACTCGGCATCGAGTACGCGAAATGGATCGAGAACCTCGTCGACAAGGACCTCCACAACGGCGCCCTCGTGGCCCTCGACTACGAGACGGGCCAGCTGGTCGCGTATGTCGGTTCCGCCGATTACAGCTCAACCTCGGCCTCACCGCAGTTCCAGCCCCAGTTCGACGTGATCGGCAACGGCTGGCGACAACCCGGCTCGGCATTCAAGCCGTTCAACTATCTGACGGGCATCGACGACCGGAAGATGACCGCGGCCTCGATGCTTCTCGACGTGGGGACCGACTTCGGCGGCGGCTACACGCCATCGAATGCGGACAACCTGGAGCGCGGGCCGGTCCGCGTCCGGACGGCCCTCCAGTTCTCGCTGAACATCCCGGCCGTCAAGGCGATGGCTGTGAACCAGCCCGATCACGTGTTCAGCCGCTCGAAGGACTTCGGGATGACGTTCCGGACGACGAACACGAATGCCGGGCTCGCCCTCGCACTGGGAGTCCAGGAGGTCCGGCCGGTCGACCTGGTCACCGCCTACGGCACCCTGGCCAACGGCGGTCGACGCATCGACCACACCACCATCCTGCGCGTCAAGGATCGGGCCGGCGGTGACGTCCTTCCGCCATTCACGACGCCGCAGGGTCAGCGCGTCGCGAGTCCCGAGGCAGCCGGCATCGTGACCGACATCCTGGCCGGCAACACCGATCGGCGGATCAATCCGTTCTGGGGTCGCTTTGCGATCACCGACGCCAAGGTACGCCGCCCGGCGACGCTCAAGACGGGGACGAGCAACGATGCCAAGGATCTCAATGCCTACGGGTTCATCGCTCCGCCGCAGGGAGAGGGTCGGGCCTCGGGCGAGTACGCATTGGCAGTCGGTGTCTGGAACGGGAACTCCGACAACTCCGTCGTGTCGACGCCGGAGCACCCGCTCTTCTCGATCGATGTCTCAACCCATGTCTGGCAGGGGTTCCTCAACGAGGCGACCGCCGGCTGGGCCGTGAACGAGTTCATCCGTCCGCCGGGTCTGAGCGCGGTACGGGTCGATCCGTGGACCGGATTGCTGCCGGGACCGGACGGCCCGACGATCACGGAACTCTTCATTCCGGGCACAGAGCCGACGCTGTCGATCGGGATCGATGGCGGCGTGTGCGGCGAGGCCATCCTGTCGGCGACCGGATTCGAGAGCCGTTTCTCGAACTGGCTGGCCGCCGATCTCGCCTGGATCGAGCGGGCGAAGCAGGGACCCGGCGTCCGTGGCGGTCCTGAGCGCACCAGGACGGCCTACTTCTACAACAACTCGTACGCCCCGTACGGCAAGACGTGGGGCCCGCTCCTCGGCGCAACTCCGTGCCAGGAACCACTGCCGTCCTGCTTCGACGTCCCGACCCCGGATCCCGGCGGGATCGTGCCCTCGTTCCAATTGCCGTCGCTCGATCCGGCGGCATCGCCGATCCCGCCGTGTACCACGCCGGAACCCAGCCCCGAGGAATCGCCGTCCGCGGAGCCGTCGCCCGAACCCAGCCCAACCGACCCGCCCCTGCCGACCCTGACACCGCTGCCGAGCGTCCCGTTGCCGACCCTGACACCGCTGCCGAGCGTCCCGTTGCCGAGCGTCCCGCCCGCCGCGACGACCAGCCCAGCGCCGGCCCCGTGACGTAGCCCCGGAAACGGACTGAGGCCGGCGCAATGCCGGCCTCAGTGCTGATCCGCCCAGGCCCAGAGGCCCGCCGCTTCAAGCGGGGATCGTCTCCGTCTCCGCGGAAGCGACGACACTCCTGGCTCGTTCCGGATCCGACGTGCCGATCGCGATGGTGACGTTTCCATCGGCCATCCCGGTCGGCATTACCAGCTCGACGTTGACACCGGCATCCGCGAGCCGGCGCGCGATCTCGGCAAGGCCGCCCGCTCGATTCGGCACCGACGCGGGGACGATCTCGATCTCGCGGTACGGGATCCCGGCGCCGTCCAGTGCGGCCCTGGCGCCGGCCTCGTCGTTGGGGATGAACGCAAAACCACCGCCGTCGCCCATGGCGAAGCCGGCTCCCGTTGCCAGATCCACGCCTCGGGCGGCGATTGCCTCGGTGACGTCGGCCAGGGTCCCCGGCTGGTTGACGAGGGTCACGATGAAGGCATGCATGAACAACCTCCGTTCGGTCCTCGGCCCGTCGACGGGCCCGGCGGTCCGCCAGGGCGGGTCAGGGTCCGCCATTGTACGCCCACGGGATTCCGGCGACGGAACGTCCGCCAACGGAGCGTCCGAAGCCGAACGGCCGGCCGCTGACCTGACGACCCCGGACGCCGGAGCAAACGATGCCGACGCGACCACGCCGCTGCCCAGATCGGCAATCTGAACGTCGACGCGCAGGCCGTAGGCCGCGGCGGCGGCGGATAGGGCGATCTCGAGCGTCGCCGCGGAAACCGACTGATCGACGGCCGCGATGACCATCCCGCGGAGGCCCGCGAGGTCCTCCGCGGGAACGAGCATCTGAGCTTCGAAGGGAATGCCCGCCCCGGCCCAGTACATCCCCATGAACGCGGGTGACGGCCGACCAGTCACCTCGTCGCCACGTGGCTCACCTGGAAGCCCGCTCGGGCTATTTCGGGAAGGGCCCGGTGCTGTCGCCGGCCAGGACAGACGCGGCGGTCAGCAGGGTCCACAGGACCGCGGTCAGGGTTGCCGACACGACGAAGCGTGCACGAACGAACCGGTTCATCTCATCTCCTCCGGGTTCCGGCCTTTCCAGGGCCGATCGCTGCCGTGGGCTGGGTACCCGTATTTGCAACGCGATGGCCGGCATGCTACGCTCGCATCATGCGATTGTCAAGTATTGCTAAACATCGCCGTGGTGGGCCCGGCTCGGCCCTCTCCCTCGCGATCGGCGACGAGGTACGGAGGCGGCGCGTCTCGAGCGGGCTCAGCCAG
>JANNUK010000328.1:0-1521 GCA_031395155.1 Chloroflexota bacterium
GCCGGCGCCTCGTTGGTTGCCGGCGCCTCGTTTGCCGCCGACGCCTCGTTTGCCGCCGGCGCCTCGTTGGTTGCCGGCGCCTCGTTTGCCGCCGACGCCTCGATCCTGCACTCGGGTCCCCGCCCTGCGCAACCGACCGGCGCGCCACGCCGGGCGTCGGCTAGATTGGACGAACTCCTCGAACCCCTGATTCGACCTGAAGGGACGATTGACGACAGTGGCCCAGCGTTACGACGCGGTGATCATCGGCGGCGGCCACAACGGCCTGATCAGCGCCGCCTATCTGGCTCGTGCAGGCCTGAGGGCCCTCGTCCTTGAACGGCGTCACGTGCTCGGCGGCGCCGCCGTCACCGAGGAGCTTTTTCCAGGGTTCCGCTTCTCCGTGTTCTCCTACGTCGTGTCCCTCCTGCGGCCGGAGATCATCCGCGACCTCCAGCTGCCTCGGCACGGCCTGGACATCCTGCCGCTCGACGGCACGTTCACCCCGCTCCAGCCCGGTCGCGGACCGAAGGCGGGGGGCGGGGACTACCTGTGGCGAGTCAACGACCACGGTCGGACCATTCGCGAGCTGCGCCGCTGGTCGAAGATCGACGCCGAAGCCTACGAGGAATACGGCCAGCTCATGGTCGACATGGCCCGGTTCATCAAGCCGATCCTGGGCATCGTTCCGCCGGACCCGGCCAGCCTCGACCCCCGGCCGCTCCGGCCGCTCGCAGGACTCGCCCGCGCCTTCCAGCAGCTGACCCAGCGACAGCGCGCGGTCTTCGTCCAGCTGATGACGATGTCGGCCTCGGATTTCCTCGACCAGTGGTTTGAGACCGACCCGCTGAAGGCCACGATGGCAGCCTCTGGGATCATCGGGACCTACCAGGGCGTGAAGTCGCCCGGGACGGCCTACGTGCTGCTTCACCACTACATGGGTGAGATCGATGGCGCCTTCCGGGCCTGGGGAATCCCGAAGGGCGGGACCGGCGGAATTTCCAACGCGATCGGCAGTGCCGCGCGGGCATTTGGCGCGGAGATCCGCACCGAGGCGTCCGTCGCGCGGGTCATCGTCAAGAACGGTCGCACGACCGGCGTGGCGCTCGAGTCCGGCGAGGAGATCTCGACCGACACCGTCCTGTCGTCGGTCGACGCGCGTCGCACGTTCCTCGGCCTGGTCGAACCGGGCACCCTCGATCCGGCGTTCGAGGACGAGGTGAAGCGGTTCAAGTTCCGCGGATCGTCGGGCAAGGTCAACCTCGCAGTCGACCGCCTCCCCGATTTCACCTGCCTTCCCGGCGCAGGCGAGCATCTCCGCGGGGCGATCAGCTTCAGCCCGTCCATCGATGAGATGGAGCAGGCGTACGACGACGCGAAGTACGGTCACTGGAGCCGGCGCCCATACATCGATATGATCATTCCGACCCTGGTGGACCCATCGATGGCGCCGCCCGGCAAGCACGTCATCAGCTGCTCCATCTCATCGATGGACGGGCTGAAGCTGATCGCCCCGCGGAGATGCTCGCCTGCGCCGGGAAG
>JANNUK010000236.1:0-7782 GCA_031395155.1 Chloroflexota bacterium
ACCTTCTGCCGATCCTTGGCCTCCTTCGCCGACGCGAGTTTGTCCATACGCCTGGCATGCTCCTTGCGAGCGGCGGCGAGGCGATCCTCGAGTTGTCGCACGGTGTCGACGGCCACCGCGATGGCCTCGACCGACTCCGACGTTGCCGATCGTTTGCGCTTCCCTACGGATTTCGCCACCGCTTGCCTCCCACGCTGCACATCTCCCGGTCGAGATCGACCCGGCCTGAGCAAGTCTGCCACTGGATCGCCCCGTTGGGGGGCACCGTGATGGCGTTTAACCATCTGTTAACGACGGGCGGCATCGGCCGTTGATGGCCCGATCGGACGGTACCCAACGTCACGACAAGGATCTACGTCCGATTCCGACCGTGCGCCCGAGTCGCCCGGCCATACTGGAGGAACCATCGAGTGTCCATCACGAACCCGAAGCGTCTCGTGACGCTGACCCTGGTGGCGGCGTTCGCAATCGCTGCCTGCACCAGCGGTGGCGACGCGACGAACGCACCGGCGACGGGCGGTGCGAGTGCGTCGCCGGCCGTCTCGGACGCGCCGACCCTCTCCGGCACGATCACGATCGACGGTTCGAGCACCGTCTTCCCGATCACCCAGGCCGTCGCCGAGGACTTTCAGATCGCGAACCCCGGGGTCCAGGTCCCGGTGGCGTTCTCCGGAACCGGTGGTGGATTCAAGAAGTTCTGCAAGGGTGAGACGGACCTCAACGACGCGTCCCGCCCCATCAAGGAGGCGGACGAAGGCGAGGGCCTCGCCTGCACAGCCGCCGGCATCGAGTGGATCCAGCTCCAGGTCGCCATCGACGGACTCACCGTCGTGGTCAACCCCGCCAATGACTTCGCAACCTGTCTCAGCATCGCGGAACTCGCGACGATCTACGGTCCAGACTCGCCCGAGGAGCTGTTGTGGAGCCAGGTCCGTGCCGGCTTCCCGGCGGAGAAGGTCGAACGCTACATGCCCGGCGCCGACTCCGGCACCTTCGACTACTTCACCGAGGAGATCAACGGCGAGACGGACGCAGCGACACAGTTCGCGACGCAGTCCGAGGACGACAACACGCTGGTGACGGGTGTCGCCGGCAGCACCTATGCGATCGGGTTCTTCGGCTACGCCTACTTTGTCGAGAACACGGACAAGCTCAGTGCGCTGGAGATCGACGCCGGTGAGGGCGGCGGCTGTGTGGCCCCGACCGACGCGACGATCAACGACAACAGCTACGCGCCCCTCTCACGCCCGCTCTTCATCTACCCGGACGTCACCAAGGCGAAGACGCGACCCGAGTTCAAGGCGTTCGTGGACTTCTACCTGGAGAACGCGACTGCCCTCTCCGCCGAGGTCGGCTACGTCGCCCTCCCTGAGGCGCTCCTGCAGGACCAGAAGGACGCCTGGGCGGCCGCCGTCGGCGGCTGACCCGGGGGCGGCTCGGCCGCCTCGTCACTCCCACCGGATGCGCCGGCCCGAGACTCGGATCGGGTTGGCGCATCCGTTCATACTGGGTGACCCATGCATGGAGCCAAACGAGCGAATGAACGGCCCAAGCGCCCCCACGTCGTTCACTCGACCCAGGGCGGCGAGCGAGCGGATCATCGAACCGCTCCTGTTCCTGGCGGCTGCACTCGGCGTGGTGACGACCGTCGGGATCGTCAGCGTGCTGGCCGTCCAGACCGTCGAGTTCTTCCTGGAGGTCAGCCCGATCGACTTCTTCACCGGCACGCATTGGTCGGCATCGATCAAACCGTATACCTTCGGCGTCCTGGCATTGATGTCGGGGACGCTGCTCGTCGCGGGAATCGCCATCATCATCGCCGTCCCACTGGGTCTGCTTGGCGCATTCCTTCTGAGCGAGTACGCCGGGCCGCGGGTCCGAAATGTGATCAAGCCGACCCTGGAGACGATCGCCGGGATCCCGACGATCGTGCTCGGGTTCTTCGGTCTCTACTTCCTCACCCCGAACCTGCTCAAGCCGATCTTCGGGGATGGCATCGGGACGTTCTCCGCCCTGTCGGCAGGGATCGTGGTCGGCGTCCTGATCACACCGCTCATCGCCTCCATCTCCGAGGACGCGATGCGTGCGGTGCCGCGCGGACTTCGGGAAGGGGCCTACGCAATGGGGGCCACGAGGTTTGAGGTCGTCCGCAAGGTCGTCTTTCCAGCGGCGCTGTCGGGGATCATGGCATCGATCATCCTGGCCGCATCACGGGCCGTCGGGGAGACCATGGCAGTCGTCCTCGCCGGTGGGACGCAGCCCCAGTTCACGCTGGATCCCCGGGAGTCCGTCCAGTCGATGACGGCGTTCATCATCCAGGTGAGCCTGGGCGACACGCCGCAGGGGTCAATCCAGTTCAAGGCCCTCTTCGCGGTGGCGGCCACGTTGTTCACGATGACCTTGATCCTCAACCTGATCAGCAACCGGGTGGTAAGCCGGTTCCGGAGCGGCTACTGATGAGCGCCGCTGTCCCAACAGCCTCCCAGGCCGGCCGCTGGGAACCGGCCCTCATGCGACGCCGGTTGACTGGGACGCTTTTCTACGGAGCCTGCCTGGCGGCCATCGGCCTTCTCCTGTTGACGCTTGTCGTTCTCGTCTGGGACGTCCTCGTGCAGGGGCTGCCCTGGCTGGACTCAGGCTTCCTGACCGGTGGCCCGTCCAGAAAGACTGCGATCGCGGGCATCTTCCCAGCCCTGATCGGATCGCTCGAGATCTCGATACTCATCGGGATCATGGCCTTTCCGACGGGCGTTGCGGCCGCGATCTACCTGGCGGAGTACGCGGGGTCGAGCCGCCTGACCCGCGTGTTGCGAACGAACATCTCCAACCTGTCGGGCGTGCCGTCGGTGATCTACGGGATCCTGGGCCTGGCCCTCTTCGTGCGCATCGCCGGGCTTGGCTTCACCGTCATCTCGGCGGCGCTGACGATCACGCTGCTCATCCTGCCCGTCGTCATTATCGCGTCGATCGAGGCGATCAAGGCCGTTCCCGACGCACAGCGCGAAGGGGCCTACGCCCTGGGTGCGAGCCGCTGGCAGATGGTCCGCCAGGCCGTGTTGCCGGCGGCCGCTCCCGGGATCATGACCGGGATCATCCTGGCGATGGCCCGGGCCATCGGCGAGACGGCGCCGCTCATTCTCGTCGGAGCGTTCACGTTCGTGACGTTCATCCCGCAGCCGTTCTCTGGTGGCTACACGGTCTTGCCGATCCAGGTGTACGACTGGGCGACCCGCCCCCAGGCCGACTTCCATGGTCTGGCCGCCGCAGCGATCATCGTGATCCTCGTGCTGATGCTGATCCTCAACGCTCTGGCCCTGCTCGTCCGGGCCCGCCTTTCGCGACACATCCAGTGGTAGAGGAGCACGACGTGCACACGCAACTCCGGGAGGCGCCGGTCCGCGATCCCATGGCCACGCCTCGAGGCGATCCGGCCCCGTCGCCCGGTGCTGATCCGGCGTCGAACCACGGCCCACCATCGATCAGGATCTCCGCCAGGGGAGCCCGGGATGCCGTGAGGCCCGACGTCGCCGACGTTGCTGTCGAGCTCAAAGACGTGTCCTGCTACTACGGCGCCTTCCGCGCCGTCAGGAACGTGAACATCAAGGTCGCGAAGCAGCGGATCACCGCGCTCATCGGCCCGTCCGGCTGCGGCAAGTCCACGCTGCTCCGTACCATGAACCGGATGAACGACCTGGTCCCTTCGTATCACGCGGAGGGCACGGTCCTTCTGGACGGCCAGGATCTGTTCGCACCGGGCGTGGATCCCGTGGCGGTCCGCCGCCGTGTCGGGATGGTCTTCCAGAAGCCGAATCCGTTCCCCAAGACGGTCTGGGAGAACGTCGCCTTCGGGCCCAAGATCAACGGGTACAAAGGCGACTTGAACGAGCTCGTGGAGTCGAGCCTGCGGCGGGCGGCGCTGTGGGATGACGTCAAGGACAAGCTCAAGCAGTCAGGCATGGCGCTGTCCGGTGGCCAGCAGCAGCGCCTGTGCATCGCGCGTACGATCGCGGTCAATCCCGAGGTCATCCTGATGGACGAGCCGTGCTCGTCCCTCGACCCACGCTCGACCCTCCAGATCGAGGAGCTGATGGCTGAACTCAGCCGTGACTACACGATCGTCATCGTGACGCACAATATGCAGCAGGCGGCCCGCGCCTCGGACACGACCATCTTCATGACCATGGGCGAGGATCGCTCCGGCTACGTCGTGGAGGAGGGTGAGACCAGTGAGATCTTCACCAACCCCCGGAATCAACTGACCGAGGACTATGTGTCCGGTCGGTTCGGCTGAGTCAAGGGACCAGAGTGAGCGACGATCCGCGTATACCGGAGACGACCATGGATGCCGAGGTCGATGAGCTCGTCAGCCAGGCCTCACGCGAGAAGGCACGGCCCGGTGCCCAGGGGGCCCGCGATGCCCTCGACACCCGGGAGAGCACGATCCGCGATGCCGTGCTGCGCATGGGCATGCTGGTGGAGAGCGCGATTCGGCAGGCCGGTCGATCCCTCGAGTCGCATGACTCGACGCTGGCCATGGAAGTCATCAGGGGCGACGCCGCAATCAACGACGCGCAGCGTGCCGTCTCGCGTCTGATCGTCGAGGCGATCGCCACGCAGCAGCCCGTGGCCCGCGATCTTCGCTACCTGCTCACGCTGGACCACGTCACGTACGAGCTGGAGCGTATCGGGGACCATGCGGCATCGGTGGCGAAACAGGTCTTGAAGCTGGCCCCTGAACCGCCGCTCGAAGGCTACGTCCACCTCCCGGAGATGACCGAGCGGGCCGCCGTCCTCATCCATGGCGTCCTCCGGGCGTTGGTCGATTCGGATGCGGCGCAAGCGCGTGAGGTGGCGGTCGAGGACGATGAGATCGACCGGTTGTACCACTCGACCTTCGACAAGGGGGTGGAGATCATGCGCCGTGATCCGGCCAACGTGGAACGCGGCACCCGAATCATCATCGCGTCCCACTATCTCGAACGTATCGGGGATCGAGGGACGAACATCGCGGAGGACATCGTCTATCTGGTCACCGGTGATGTGGAGGACCTGAATCCGTAGCCGATCGAGGGCCCTGGTCAGATCGGCAACGAGAACGAGAAGGTAGAACCGGAGCCCTCGGTCGACGCCACCCAGATCCGCCCGCCGTGCTGCTCGATCACGTGGCGAGCGATCGCGAGGCCGAGGCCCGTCCCACCTGCCTCGCCACGCACCCGGGCACGGTCGACCTTGTAGAACCGCTCGAAGACGCGCTCCTGGGCGACCCGCGGGATGCCAACCCCATGGTCCGCCACCGACACGACCATCATGGAGCCGTCCTGCCGCACCGAGATCGTGACGTCTCCACCATCCGGGCTGAACTTGATGGCGTTATGGATGAGGTTGACCAGGACCTGGCCCAGCCGGTCGGGATCGCCGCGCACCGGCGGCACGGGCACGGGCACGTCCACCTTGATGGCGATCCCCTGCCGGTCGGCGTGCAACCGAAGGCGCTCAGCGGTGTCGTGGGCGAGCCGGCCGAGGTCGATATCGTGGAGCGGGCCGAGGCTCGTTCCACTCTCGATCCGCGAGAGGTCCAGCAGCTCGCTGACCATCTGGACGAGGTGGCCGGTCTCCACCTCGATCTTGCCGATCCGGTCACGCATCTTGGCCGGCAGCGTCTCGCCGATCGTCGCGGCTTCGCGGGTGAGGGTCTCAGCCAGCAGACTCACGGTGGCGACCGGCGTCCGCAGCTCGTGCGACAGGTTATCGATGAACTCCGTGCGGATGCGCTGAAGCCGCCGGAGCTCCGACACGTCTCGGAGAACCAGCGTGGCGCCGCCGCCAGGCGTCCGTCTGGCCTGGATCGAGAGCACACGGCCGTCGGGCCCGGCCGAGCGCACCTCGCCCACCCCGGCGCCGTCGGCGATGGCCTTTGCCGTGATCGTCTCGGCATCGGCGTTAAGGAAGGCCTCGATGACGCTGCGACCGGCCAGGCCATTGACGGGCCTTGCAAGCAGTCGGTGCGCCGCCGGATTGGCGCGCCGGATGTGGAGCGTTGGGTCGACATCCAGGAGCCCGTCGTCGAGCTGGTCTGCCAGGGCGTCACGAGACTGCCGCCGCTCCGCCCGAGCGATCTCGAAGCTCGCCCTGCGCTGCTCCGCTTCGTTGAGCGCGCGGCGCAGTCGGTCACGAGCGCGGCCGATCTCGACCACGGCCACGATCGCCACGACCACCGCGACGGCGAAGGCGACGGCCCACGGATCCATCAATCGAGCATGGCACAGTCGTCGTCAGGGCGAGCGGCCGGTCGCCTCGGAGGGCAGGGGTGTCGGGAGGAAGGTTTCCCGCGCCGCCACCTGGAGGGGTGCCGGCGCGGGAGTGGCAGCGTCGCCGCCGTCGGGGAGGAGTGCCTCAGGCGAGCGAGAGCCGTCGATCAGTACCTCAGCGCCGCTTCGTGACCGTGCTCTTCGGTCCGATCCGCACTGACGAGGCTCGATCGACATGTCGACAGTCTGGAGGACACGGATGAGCGGGACGACATCGGCGGGTCAACGTGTCGTTACGGGGCCGTCGGGCCGTCAGGACGGACGTCGAAAGACGTACCCCACGCCGCGTACCGTGTGGATGAACACGGGGTGCCCGGGCTCTGGCTCGATCTGGCTCCTCAGCCAATGGACGTGGACGTCGACGGTCCGCGTCTCGCCAGCGAAGTCGTATCCCCAGACCTTCTCGAGGAGTTGCTCTCGGGAGAACGCCTGGCCTGGGTGGCGGACGAGGAACGCCAGGAGTTCGAACGCCTTGGGCTTGACGGGCAGGACCGCGCCGTCCCGCAGAAGGCGATGGCCGCCAATGTCCATCTGGACGTCGCCGAGGGCCACCATGGCCGGAGGCGCGTCAACCGCCAGGGCCTGCTCGGAACGCCGTAGCTGGGCACGAACCCGCGCGGACAGCTCGCGCAGGCTGAACGGTTTCGTCACGTAGTCGTCGGCGCCCAGCTCCAGGCCGACCACCTTGTCCAGCTCCGAGTCCTTGGCCGTGAGCATGACGATCGGCACGCCCGACTCGGCGCGAATGATTCGGCACACCTCGATGCCCGAGAGCTCGGGCAGCATCAAATCGAGCAAGATGAGATCCGGGCGCTCGGCCCGGAATCGCGTGAGGGCCTCGCGGCCGTCCGTGGCCGAGACGACGCGGAAGCCGTCCGCCTCGAGCGCATCGACCAGGGCCTCGCGGAGCGTCGGTTCGTCGTCCACGACGAGGATCGTTCGTGCCATGCGTGGGTCATGATACCGACCGATGTTAACGAGGCGTTTCGACGCTCCGCGCGTGCGGTGCGCGCAAGACGGCATCCACGCTCATACACGGAGACGGCGACCCGGTCGTCGGAAGCCTGTCAGGTGAACGTGCTGCCGATCACCATCCCGGCCACGAAGACGGAGGCCAGGAGGACGTAGCCAACCCATGGCTGCGGGAGGTCGAGTTCGTTCATCTCATCTCCTCCCGACCTTGGAGCCTGCAGCGCTCGATCGGGTGACGCTGACGGGGGCGCTGAGCGAACCGCTGTCGACGTGGCAGCGATCAGCAACGTTGTGGCTCTGTTCTCTGGATGCACCTGTCGGGTCCTCCGCATCGACCCGCTCGTACGGCGGGCCCGTCCTTCCAGTTGTCGAGCGGAGACTCGTCGACGAACGTGATGGACGGCTTTCGATACCGTTAACGGGGCGTTAAGACCTTCCCGGGGCGACGATCCTAGTTCGTGAGCCGGAACCCGACGACCCCGAACGCGAGCCAGCCGATGAC
>JANNUK010000339.1:0-3661 GCA_031395155.1 Chloroflexota bacterium
GGTCCTGCCCGCAAAATGGGCGAGGCCGGCGACAAGTGCCTGACGGGCCGGATCGCGATGGACCTGCTGGACGATCCCGCGGTCGAGCTTCACGTAGTCGGGCCGCAGTTCGAGGATGTGGCGGAGGCTGGCGAAGCCGGCTCCCGCGTCGTCGACCGCGAGGCGCACGTTGGGACCGAGCCGCTCGAGCGCTGCGCGGAGGGCGGCGTAGTCGGTGACCGCGACGTGCTCGGTCAGCTCGAGCACGATCTGCCAGCCCCAGCGTCCAAGGATCGAGGCGAGCGGCTCGCCCGCGAGGACAAGCCCGGGCGACACGTTCAGGTTGAGCCAGGCCGATGCCGGCAGCGGCCCCGAGGCGTCGAGGATCGCTTCGAGCGTGGCCGCCTCGAGCTCGATCGCCAGGCCGCAGTGCGCCGCCTCGGCGAACACATCATCCGGCCGCGACCCGTCGGCGAACCGAGTCAGTCCTTCATAGCCGACGACCAGCCGATGCGCCAGGTCAACGATCGGCTGGAAGACGGGTCGGAAGCTCCGCTCGTCGATGATCGCCCGGATCCGGGTCTCGGCGAGCGTGCCTGCACTGCGCGAGCGAAGCTGCGGGCCGAGCAGCGCGCCGGCAAACGCCGCGCACTCGACCAGTGCCGGCAGACGCTCGGTCAGATCGAGCGCGCCGCCGGGCTCGCCGCCGACGACGAGCAGGCCCAGCACATCGTGCTCGCTCCGGATCGGGACGTAGGCGAGGACGCGGACGCCCTGCTCAGCGCCTGCTTCACGGTGCGGATGGTCGGGACCGGGGTGCCATTCTTCGATCCACGGCCCGTGGCCGGCCCGCTCACGGAGGTACGCGCTGCGCTCGGCCGGAAGCGACCCGGACAGCGCGACCGGAGGAGCGTCTCGATCGAGCGCCGTGAGCGGGACGACGCTCCCGACCGTATCGAACCCGAGCAGGCCGACACTTCCGAACCCAGACAGACCGAGCAGGGCGAGCCCGATCGCCGTGGCGGTGGCCTCGGCCGTCTCGCCCGCGCGCAGCCCCGCCAGCGATGCGGCGAGGGCGGCACGCTCCCGGCGGTCCTCGGCGAGGCGCCCCTCGAGGGCACGCAGGCCGGACACGTTGCGGAGGATGGCGATGCTCGCGACGACCGCCCCGGCCTCGTCGCGCACGGGCGCGACCGTCGCGTCGGCGCGGGTGATGGTGCCGTCTGGGCGCCGCCTGATGAGCTCGCCCGTCCAGGTCTCGCCGCGGCGGATCGCCAGGCGCAGGTTGTTGATGGTGGCAGCGGGCTGGCCCGGGGCAGCGAGGCAGCCGACATCCCGGCCGACGATGGTGTCACGAGACAGGCCGGTGTCTCGCTCGAACGCCGCGTTGACGTAGCGGATCGAGCCATCGAGGTCCGCAACGATGATCGCGTCGGCTGCGTGCTCGAGAGCCCCGAGGTGCCACGTCGGGGGCAGATCCCTCGGTCGGCTCGACGGACTGCGAGGACGCTGCTGCTGCGGTCCACGGGTCGGGTCGCGCGGGACCATCCGAGGCGGACGATCGCGGGAGCCTGCCGAGCTGTGGTGGAGAGACGGTGTCGTCATCCGGTGCCGTGGCCTCGATGTGGCGTCGCCCGCGCGCTGGCGGGCAACTGTTATGTGACCTCAGGGGCGACCTTGCGGCCGACAGCCAGGGCGGCGCAAGGGCCCAGGTGGATCGTGGCGGGGACCGGTAGTACCAACGGGGGATACGTTCAGGGGCCCAAGGCTGTCATCGCCTGACCGGCGCCGACACCACCGCAAGACATGTATCTATATGGCGGCGGCGGTTTCGCGTGAGGGGGCGGGGTACGCGAGGGTCCTCGCGTGTGTCGTGCCGCCGGGGGGAGGCGGCGCGGTAGCGAGGACCCAAGCGGGCGAAGTCTACTCGCGGCGAGGCGGACGGTTTGAGCCTTCCTCCGTGCGCGCAGTGCAGCGCCGGCGACGTCCGCCTGCAATTCGGTCGACCGGTTCGGGCCGGTGCCACGTTGAGCTCCCCAGGTGCAACGCTATGGCAAGATCGTGTCGATGACGACTGGTCTCGGCTACGGCTTGTCGCCCGCGCCCAAGTGGCTTCGCGAAAAAGACCAGGTCGGTGCCAAGGTGCGGTTGGCCGTGGGACTCGCGGTATGAGACAGCGGGATGTACTGCTCGTACTCCGCGGTGACGAGGTCGCGGATCGCGCCGGCATCACCGTCGTCGGTCCCTCCTAAGCCGCGCCGGCGCCTTTACTTTGGATGCGGATTCCACAGGCCGATCATACGATCGCTCGAATCAACTCCTACGATCTTGCGACCCAGGGCTCGCTAAGATCGTCATTTCCGGGTGATCCTGGCGCGAGGAGGGACAATGGCTGGCGATGGCGCGTCCGTCGAGAAGGGGACGAGTCACTACGACACGACCTACAGCACGTTTGCCGCGGAACTTCAGGCCGCGATCAGGGCCGACGCTTACGGCGAAGACATCGGCCAGAACTCCTGGCTCACCGCCGATGAGCACCGTGGTTTCTTTGCGCTGCTCGAGCTTGGGGCATCGTCCCACGTGCTCGATGTCGCCAGCGGCTCAGGCGGCCCAGCATTGTTCATGGCGCGAACCACGGGCTGCCAGGTGACTGGGTTCGAGCTCCACGGTGCTGCTGTCGCGGAGGCCAACGCGGCTGCTGAGCGAGCGACGCTGGCCGACCGGGTCCGCTTCGTCCAGGGCGATGCACGGCAGCGGCTGCCGTTTGACGATGGCACGTTCGACGCGGTGATCTGCATCGACTCGATGAACCACCTCTACGACCGACACGCGGTGCTCGACGAATGGCATCGGGTCGTGCGACCCGGCGGTCGGATCCTGTTCACCGACCCCATCACTGTCACCGGTCTCCTCCGGCGGGACGAGATGATCACGCGAAGCGCGGGCATGGGCGAGTTCGTGTTCACGCCCCCAGGTTTCGATGAGGCGCTGATCCGGACGGCCGGGTTCACCAACGTACAGGTTCGCGATCACACGGACAACATGGCGAAGGTCGCGATCAACCGCGCGGCGGCCCGCGAACGACGGTCAGCGGACCTCGAGCGCGTGGAGGGTGCCGAGGCGAGCAGGTCCTTTACGGATTTCCTCGGAGTCGTGGCCCTTTTGGCACGAGAGCGGAGACTATCGCGCCCGGTCTACGTCGCCAGCAGGCCTTAATCGGCGGACACCGGACCACGAACGTCGTGACGGTGTTAGCTCGCCAAGGCTTCCTATAACGACGCGACACCATGGAACGATCGTGACTGGTGCCGTTCCCCAGGTCCACCTTTGCGTGACGGCTCCAGCCATGCCGGTGGACTGTTTCTTGGCCGGAGACTCAGGGACCGGCGACCTGGAATCCCGCATTTCCAGACCCGTGGTGAGCCCCAACAATTGCTCGGCCGGTCTGAAGTTCAGAACTTGCGAGATCTGAAGGATCACGATCGTGAATCGGTACAGGATCGAGGCCGACGAGACGGCGCCTTGAGGCTTTCGTGTGATCAACGTGATGGTTCAGGGAGTCACGCTGATCCAGACCTGTGCGGGACCTTCGAAGGGGACGAGGATCACGCCGAGCGGACCTCCCGCCATGTCGCTGAAGCCGTAGTAGCCACTCTCGCCACCGTGCACCGGCAGACCCACG
>JANNUK010000358.1:0-2119 GCA_031395155.1 Chloroflexota bacterium
CTGGTGGAGATCCCGGCGCGCGCCTCGGCCTGGGACGTCTCGGTCAGAAGTGCACCAGGTCTCGCGGCGACACTCCGCGACCAGCTCACGGATGCACTCCTGTACCGCTCGCTGGCGCGACTGCGGACCGTCGCGGACGGCGTGCCGATCGCCCAGTCGGCTCCCGAAGAGCTGCGCTGGGACGGGGCCCCGCGCGAGATATGGCAGGCGTTCTGCGATGCATGGGGCCTCACCGCACTGCGGAACCGCCCGCACCGCTGGCGCGAGGCCTGAATCTCGAACCACGTAGTCGTTGGCCTGCGACGTCAGGCCCGCGCCGTGCCGTTTGCACGCTCGCGCGGCGTGAGCCTTCCGGCCGGACGTCAGTTCGCGGAGTTCAGCCCCGATGTTGTGAGCAGGTCGATCAGATGGCGCGGCACCGGGCCCAGTTCCCGGGTCGCCGGCCCCGCCTCGCCTTCCGGCCAGTCGGGCGGAAGCGGGATCGTGGCCCATGCGACCGACCCATCGCGCCACTCCACGGCCACCGCGACGACGGGGCCGCCGAGCGGCCCGGTGGCGGAGCAGAGGACATTCGGTGCACAAGCGTCGCTCGCGACGATCGCGGCCGGCTCATCCGTCCGCCCGAGCGCGACGGCGTCGAGGCCGATCTCGAGCAACGTGTTGCACTCCAGGAGCGCAACCCCTCCACACTGGGCGGTCCTCGTCTGGCCGCCCAGAATCCCGCAGCCGGCGAGCGTGGCCGTGGCGGCCAGCGCCAGGCCGAGCCATCCCGGGGAGCGTCGTCGACCGGGCCTTCGAACGACGTCCCGACTCATCGGACCAGGTCGAGAAGAGCTTCGTGGTGCGCTGCGGGAGCCGCCAGGATGCCGATCGATTTGGGGCCATCCGCGACGTTGAACCACGGCCCGCCGGCCATGTCGGTCACCGTCGCCCCGGCACGCTCGGCGACCAACCCGGCGGCCGCAATGTCCCACGCGGACAGGCCGCCTTGCTGGATGAAGGCATCGAACCGCCCGTTCGCCACGTAGGCCAGCGCCAACGCCGCGGAGCCCATCGAACGCGACACCCGGACGGCACGCCGAATGCCGCGAGCCCGGGTCGCGACGCGAGGTCCTCCGAGGGCCATCGACACGACAAAGTCGGAGATGCTGTCCTTGGCGGAGGCCGTGACCACGACGGCGGCAACCCCGTTGCCGGTCTGGATCCAGGCGGGACTGTCGACCGTCGCCCCGAACGTCTCGTCGCGAGTGGGATCGTGGATGATCCCGACGGCCGGCGTGCCGTCCTGAACCAGGGCCACCGACACGCAGAAGAAGGGGATGCCGTTGGCGTAGTTGATCGTGCCGTCCACCGGGTCCACGATCCAGACCCGACCGCGACCCGACGTCGGCGCCTCGCCGGCCACGGCGTGATGCTCGCCGGTCTCCTCGGCGAGGATGGCGTCATCGGGGAACCGCCCCCGGATCGCATCGAGGATGAGCGCCTCCGAAAGGTGGTCGACCTCGGTCACCACGTCCTTGGCCGTCTTGAAATCGATCCGTTCAACGCGCTCGTAGCGCTCCATGAGGAGGCGCCCGGCTCGCCGCGCGACGTCATCGGCAAACGCGAGCTCCAATGCGAACCCACCGCCGGGCGTGGCCGGCACGTCGAGCGTCGCGGGCGTCGCCGGCACGTCGAGGGAGGTCATGGCCCGCTGCACTCCACGACCAGCGGGCGCGGCGATGGACCAAGCTGACGGATCTCAGCCTCGAACGTGAGCGTCTCGCCGGCGTCGATCCGCGGCGTCAGCACGTACCCGGACGCGCCGCCGTAGCGGGCTGCCGGATCGGTCACGCGACACGTGGCTTGACCGACACTCGACCCGTGGTTGTCGACGCTCAGCGTGACGGCCAACCCGACCCCCTCGCCGCGCACGCCGACGACGCGGCCCTCGAACGGACCGATTCCCGAAAGGGAGAGGCGCGCAAGGAAGGCAAGGAACACGACGGCCCCGGCGACGCCGAGCAGCACGGTCCCGTGGACCTGCGAGGTGGCCGGCTGAGAGAGCCCCAGCGGGTTGCAGGCCTCACACAGCGCGGTATTGAGGGCAACGGGGGCGCCGCAGCGCACGCAGGCGTGC
>JANNUK010000366.1:0-2932 GCA_031395155.1 Chloroflexota bacterium
CGAAGTCCTGCTCGTGTCGGGCCCGGATCTGCCACAGGCCGGTCATGCCCGGCTTCATCGACAGCCGCCGGCGGTGCCAGACGTCGTAGCCGGCGACCTCCGACTGAAGGGGCGGCCGCGGTCCCACCAGGCTCATCTCGCCGCGCAGGACGTTGATCACCTGGGGCAGTTCGTCGAGCGACGTCCGGCGGAGCCAGCGACCCACACGCGTGATGCGCGGATCGTTGGTGACCTTGAAGGCGTGGCCGCGGATCTCGTTGTGCTCGAGGAGTTCGCCGAGGCGCTCCTCCGCGCCCTCGTCCATCGTCCGGAACTTGATGACCTCGAAGCGGCGCCCGTGGAGACCGACGCGCCCCTGCCGGAAGAGCACCGGGCCCGGCGAGTCCCGCCGGATCGCGAAGGCGATGAGGACGAAGAGGAGCGAGGAGACGATCAGCGCCACGAACCCGCCGACGAGGTCGAGCGCGCGCTTGGCAATCAGGCCCACCGTTCGATCCGGTCCCGACACGAGCGAGTAGATCGGCACGCCGCCGAACTCTTCCACTCGGCCGGTCGTCAGGGTGTGCTCGAGCACGTACATCGGGATCCGGACGATCTTGCCCTCCTCCTCGCAGAGGCGGGCGATGTCGTCGATGCGCGACCACTCCGAGACGGGGAGGCAGATGGCCACCTCGTCGACGACCTGGGTATGCAGGATGTGCTCGATCTCATCGAGCCGGCCGATGATCGGCCGGGTGACGGTGTGCTGTTCATGGCCGGCGTCGAGGTGCCCAAGCACGTGGACGCCGAGCGTCTCGTGGGCCTCGACGAGGTCGGCGAAGGCCTGGGCTCGCCCGTTGGTCCCGAGGACGAGCAGGAACCGCGTGTTGTGGCCGCGCTCACGAAGCCGCTGGAGCAGCCAGCGCAGGGCAAACCGGGTGACAACCGCTGCGACGGCCAGCGACGGGAACACCATCAGCAGGACGCCACGGCTGACATCGGCCAGGCGGAACACGAAGAGGAGGCTGAGCGTCACGGCTGCGAACAGCAGCGCCGCCCGGATGATGTCGACGAGCTCGCTGCGGGCCGTCAGACGGACCCGGGTCCGATAGAGGCCCTGCGACCACAGGGCCAGCGGCCAGCCGGCCGCGTAGATCACCAGGGCGGCAATCGGGTAGGGGATCACCAGGAGGAACGGGTCCAGTGCACCTTCAGCGCCGAACCGGTAGATCCCCGCGACGCCGAGCACGCCGATCGCCGCGATCGCATCGACGATCGCCAGGAGCATTCGGAGCGCGGTCGCATGTCGCCTGATCATCCGGTCCTCGTCCCCCACTTGGCGTTGCCCGGACGCCACACTTGGGCCTGCGTCATTCTACGCTTGACCGTCGAAACGGCGTCTATGCCCTGCCGGGAAGACGTACGTGGGCCGCGGTTGTTCCATGTCGGCATTGCGCGTCGGCATTGCGCGTCGGCACTGCGTCGGACAACTGCGTCGGCCGGGAGATGACCCTGTGCTAGACTCCCGGCCGCCGTGACGACCTCCTCCCTTCGCACCCGATTGCCACAACCCGTTGTGGCGGCCGTCCTGTCCTTCCTCTGGCCGGGCCTGGGTCAGGCGTACCTGCGCCAGACGCGCTGGGCCGTCGCGCTCGGCCTCCCGGCCATCGTCCTTGCCCTGTACGTCGGCGCGCAGCTCTTCGGCGGCGTCGAGGTCTTCGCCGTCCAGCTCCTCGACCCCGCCTTCGCCGTGGCGGTCATGGTCTGGACCGTGATCGTCGGAGCGTTGCGGCTTGGTGCGATCGGCCACGTCTATCTCCTCGCGACGGCCGCGGAGCGTGCCTTGCGGAGCGTGCGTGGCGCCGTCATCGGGCTCCTCATTGCCGTGGTCGCGATGCACGGCGTGATCGGTTACTACGCGTTCGCCTTCTACGAGGCGGGTTCGGAGATCTTCCGGCCCGGCGACGAGCCCGGGGCGACCGACCCGCCTGTCGCTGTCGCCACTGCCACGCCCCAGCCGACGCCCTCGCTCGAACCCGGGGTGACGGCCTCCCCCGAGCCAACCCCGAAGCCCCCGACGAACCGGATCACGTTCCTTCTGACGGGCGTCGACTCGGGGCGCGACCGTAACCATGCCCTGACCGACACGCTGCTCGTGGTGAGCGTTGATACGGTCGACAAGACCGCGGTCATGTTGAGCATTCCGCGCGACCTGTCCGGCCTGCCGATGTACAACGGCGGCACGTTCAACGAAAAGATCAACGCCCTGATGACGCGGGCCCGCCAGAACCCGTCCAGGTATCCCGACGGTCCGATGGGCACGCTCACCCGCGAGATCGGCTTCCTGATCGGCATCCAGATCGACTACTACGCCCAGATCAACCTCGAGGGCTTCGAGAAGATGGTCAACCTCGTCGGCGGCATCGATGTCGACAACCCGAAGTGGATCAACGATCCTGCGTACGACTGGTTCAACGGAACGTACGGTTTCACGCTCTCGCCCGGCAAACACCACCTGAACGGCCGGCTGGCCCTTGCCTACGTTCGGTCCCGTCAGGGGGTGGGGGACAACGACTTCACCCGGGCGCGGCGCCAGCAGCAGGTCATCGGCGCGCTCCGTGTCAAGATGACCGACCCGGCGATGCTCCAGAAGCTGCCCGACCTGCTGAAGGTCGCGGCCAAGACGATCAAGACGGACTTCCCGGCCGACCAGATCAACGAGATGGTCGCTCTCGGCAAGGAGGTCCCGGACGATCAGATCAACCAGGGCATCGTGCTGGGGCCGCCGTACGCTTACCGTCCCGCGACATCCACCGGTACTTATTTCCTCTTGCTGGATATGGCGAAGGTTGCCAAGCTCTCCACCCAAGTATTCGGAACCGACAGTAACTACTACGGACTGGACACGAGCGCCGCACCCTGACGGCGGGGCGCTCGTGGGAGGATCGATGAA
>JANNUK010000343.1:0-5927 GCA_031395155.1 Chloroflexota bacterium
GCATCGACGGTCACGTAGGGCAGGTTGATCTCCGTCGAGCTCGTCGTGGAAAGCTCGATCTTGGCCCGCTCGGCTGCTTCCTTGAGGCGTTGCAGGGCCTGCTGGTCCTTGGCCAGGTCGATGCCCTGGTCCTTCTTGAACTCGGCCAGCAGCCAGTCGATGACGCGCTGGTCGAAGTCGTCGCCGCCAAGGTGCGTGTCGCCGTTGGTGGCCTTGACCTCGAAGACGCCCTCGCCCAGCTCCAGGATCGAGATGTCGAAGGTGCCGCCGCCGAGGTCGTACACGGCGATCTTCTCGTCGTGCTTCTTGTCGAGACCGTAGGCGAGGGCGGACGCGGTCGGCTCGTTGATGATCCGCTTGACATCGAGCCCGGCGATCCGGCCGGCGTCCTTGGTCGCCTGGCGCTGCGTGTCGTCGAAGTAGGCGGGGACGGTGATCACCGCCTCGGTGATCTTCTCGCCAAGGTAGGCCTCGGCATCCGCCTTCAGCTTCTGGAGGATCATCGCGCTGATCTCCGGCGGCGTGTACGTCTTGCCGTCGGCAAGCTTGACCTGCAGCCCGTCGGACGCGGCGTCCTTCTCGACGGTGTACGGCACCAGGCCGCGGCTACGTTTGACCTCTGGATCGTCCCAGCGCCGGCCCATGAACCGCTTGATCGAGTAGACGGTGTTGGCCGGGTTGGTGACGGCCTGGCGCTTGGCCAGCTGGCCGACGAGGCGCTCGCCGGTCTTGGTGAACGCCACGACGGACGGAACCGTTCGACCGCCCTCGGCGGATGCAATGACGGTCGGCTCGCCGCCCTCCATGACCGCGACGACCGAGTTTGTCGTGCCGAGGTCGATGCCGATGATCTTGCCCATGGTGGTGGTCTGCTCCTGTCGCTGGTGTCTGGCCGTCAGTTGGGACGGGGTTGGCTGGTCTGGTCGGTTGGTTCGGCGTCACCCTCGGCGACGGCCACGAGCGCAGGCCTCAGGACGCGATCCCGGAGGCGATAGCCGCGTCGGATCTCCTGGACGATCTCGCCGTCGCCACGACCGCTCGCCGGGACATTGGCGACGGCCTCGTGGTCGCGCGGATCGAATCGAGTCCCGGGCACGGCATCGATCGGGCGCACGCCCTCGCTCTCGAGCAGGAGCCGAAGCTTGCGATCGATCGCGGCGATGCCATCCATCCAGGCGTTGCCGCTGAACTCGTCCGGTCGCGCATCGATGGCCCGATCGAAGTCGTCGGCGATGACGAGAACCTTGGCGATGAGGCTTTCGGCGGCGAGTCCGAGGTTGGCCTCACGCTCGTCGGCGGTCCTCCGCTTGAAATTGACGAACTCGGCTCGTTCACGCTGGAGGGCGACGAGGTACTCCTCGCCCTGGCTACGCGCAGCGGCAAGATCCTCGGTGAGTTGATCGATGTCGGCGAGGAGCTTCAGCGGCGAGATGTCAATCTCGGCGGCTCGTTCGTCGGCTCTCGTTCGGCGGGTCATGCGTACAGGTGATCGACGAGTTCGTTCATCAGCCCGGACACGAACCGGACCGTGCCGATCGCCTGTGGATAGCGCATCCGGGTGGGACCGAGCACGCCGACCACGCCGACGGCGCGGCCGGGACGCCCGTATGGGGCGAGCACGAGCGACACGTCGCGCATCTCCGGAGGTCCGTTCTCGTGGCCGATGTAGACTTGGACCCTTCCGGTCGCGGCCACATCCTCGAGCAGGCCGCCCAGGTAGGCCCGGTTCTCGAGGGCCGCGAAGACCCGGCGCAGCTTGTCACCCTGCGAGAACTCCGGCGCGTCCATGACGTTCAGAAGGCCGTCGCTGAACACCTCCTCGACCGTCGAGGCGTCGTAGTCGTGGAGGCTGCGCACGATTCGCTCGCCGACGCGGGCCGCGATGGCCGCGTGGGGCAGCCGCGGATCGAGGCGGCCGAGCGCCTCGGCCGCCTCGAGGGCCGTGCGATTGGCCACGAGGTCGTTGAGGATGCTGGCGACAACCGTCAGGGCGACCTGGTCGCCCGGTTCGTCGAGCGAGACGAGGACCTGCTTGATGGCCCCCTCGCGCAGCACGAGGATCAGGCTGGCCAGGCGTTCGTTGATGAGCACGAGGTCGATCCGGCGGACATGCGCCGCGCGAGGCTTGGCCGGCGTGGCGAGCCCGGCCGCGTGGGTCAGTGACGCGAGGGTGCTGGCCGCGAGGCGGAACCAGTGCTCAGTGGCGAATTCCACCTGGCCGAACTGGTGTCGAATCATCAGCTGCTCGACGGCGGGGAGGGCCGCTCCATCGGTCTGCGCCTCGACGTACAACCGGTAGCCACGATCGGTTGGAATGCGCCCGGCCGACGTGTGGGGGTGCGTGAGCAGGCCGGCTCGTTCGAGGTCGGCCAGGATGCTTCGGACGGTGGCGCTGGACACACCGAGGCCGTAGCGCTCAACGAGCGCCTGGCTGCCGACGGGCGTCGCCGTGGCAACGTATTCCTCGATGACGGCCCGAAGGATCGCCTGTGCGCGAATGTCCAGCGGGCCGATGATGCGGCGGATCCGTCGCGCCAAGGCCGTGCTCCCGTGTGGATCGACCGGTCCGGCAGGTCGTCTGCGCGGGCCGCCATGGTTAGCACTCTCCATATCAGAGTGCTAACGTCGTCGCCGGATGGTAGCAGTCTCCGCCCGAGAGTGTCAACGCTCGCTGACACCCGTACGGGTCAGACCAGGCGCGCGAAGACCTCGTTCGACAACAGCCGGCCGCGCGTCGTGAGCACGACCCGATCGTCGTCGGTGACGTCGAGGAGTTCGGCCGCGAGGGCCCAGCCGAACACATCGACCAGCGGGGGTTGCTGAGCTGCCGCGAGGGGCACGCCGCGATCGGTGCGGAGTCCGAGGATGACCGTCTCCGCGGCGGCGGTCGCGGCGTCGATCGTCTCGGCGTCGCCGGGCGGCAGATTGGCGTCCCCGTCCGGGGGCACGAGGGCCGCCACGTAGCGGTCGAGGCGGGCGCCGTTCCAGCGTCGTCGTTGACCGTCGAAGGCATGAGCACCGGGACCGACAGCCTCGTACGGGCGGCGCTCCCAGTAGATCAGGTTGTGCCGGGACTCGTGCCCCGGGCGAGCCCAGTTGCTGATCTCGTAGCCGCGAAACCCGAGTTCTGCGAGCCGGACCACTGCGTGGTGGTACTGCCCGGCCGCCCGGTCCTCGTCCTGGGCCGGCCGCGCGCGATCGCGCCAGCGGCGCGCCCCGGACGTCGTCGGCAAGTGATCGCCGTCGGGTCCCGTCAACCCTTCGGCGTCGGGGTCGTCGAGCGTGAGGGCGTACAGCGACAGGTGGTCCGGCTCGAGATCGATCGCGCGGTCCAGCGTGTCCATCCACGTGCGGATGGACCCGCCGGGAATGTCGTAGAGAAGGTCGAGGCTGACCGACGGAATGCCCGCCGCTCGCGCGTCGGCGACGGCGTCCGCAACGTCGGCGGGGTTGTGTCGCCGTCCCAGCTTCGTCAGCTCCCGCGCATCGAGGCTCTGAGCGCCCAGGCTGACACGGGTCACGCCTGCGGAGCGCAGCGCGGCCGGGTCACCTCGCTCATCGGGTCCCGGGTTCGTCTCGATCGTCACCTCCGCCCCAGGCGCGATCCCGTAGCGCTCGCGTACCGACCCGAGAATCTCGGCAACGACGTCCGGCGGCAACAGCGAAGGGGTACCGCCACCGAGGTAGACGGTCTCGAGGCTCGGCCGCGACGAGCTGCCGCGTCGACCGGGCGGCTCAGCTTGTGTGGCCGGCGCCCCCCACCGCTCGTCGAGGCGATCGGCCCGAAGGCGGAGTTCGGCGAGCAGGGCTTCGACGAACGTGGCCACGCGGTTGCGCGGCCCGCGCGCATCGGCCCCGGCGTACACGACGAAGTCGCAGTAGGGACACAGCGACACGCAGAACGGAATATGGACGTACAGCGCAACCGGGGGTTCGATGAGTCCGTCCGCCTGGGCTACCAGTTCTCGCGACGCGCTCGCCCCGCTCAATGTGCCTGTCCCTCCTCAACGACCGCCGGTGCGCCGCTCCCGAATGGGCCAGGTGTCGCGACCCGCACCGGCGCGCGCGCGACCCGACCGGGCCTCGTCCCTGACCTGGACCACGCGCCAGCCCTCGGGCGTGCGGCGGCGGCGCTCGACGTCCTCGTTCTCGAGGCCGCGCGGCAGGAGTTGCCCGGTGTGGCCGGTCGTCAGGAACACCGCGAACCTGGTCACGCCATGGGCCAGGAACGCCGCGGCAAACCCGCCGCTGACCGTCGTGATCCAGCCGCCGATCAGACCGATCGCGAGTGCCAGCACGAACATGTAGCGATCCCGGCCCTTCGCGCCGAGCCTGGTTGCCAGGGTGTAGATGAGTGCCTGGATGACGATCGCCGCGACCGGCTCGATCCCGGCCACGACGAGGAAGCCGAGCAACGCGCCGCGAAAGACGGCCTCGTCCACGAAGGCCGTCGCGATGCCGTTGACCAGGGCGCCCGGGTAGGTCTCGACGGCGGGGAGGCGAAGGCGCCGGAAGTGGTACCAGGCGACCGCCGCCGCCTGGGCCACGCCGGCCGCCCCGAGGAGGAAGCCGAGCAGGATCGCCAGGCCACGGTCGCCGGGACCCATGAACAGGTCCGAGCCGGGCGCGGGGTGGATCAACAGGATGGCGAGCACACCGCCGACCCCGATCACGTACCAGGCAAGGCGGCGCAGGAAGGACGGACGCCGTCCGTCGCGATCCTCCTCGTCGTACTCGGCCGCCCCGAACTGCGCCGCCTCGAGACGGAGCATCACCAAGAGGAGCGTGAAGCCGAGCGCGACAAGAATGCGCAGGGTGTCTTCCATGGGTCAGTCGCCGGCCACGATCATCCGCCGTCCATCCGAAGCACGGCCAGGAACGCGTCCTGCGGGATTTCGACCGAGCCCACCCGCTTCATTCGCTGCTTGCCTTCCTTCTGCTTCTCGAGCAGCTTGCGCTTGCGCGTGATGTCGCCACCGTAACACTTGGCCAGGACGTTCTTGCGCATGGCCCGGACCGTCTCGCGCGCGACGACGTTGCTGCCGATGGCCGCCTGGATGGGCACCTCGAACATCTGGCGGGGGATGAGCTCTTTCAGCTTCTCGGTCAGCTGCCGGCCGATCGATTGAGCCTTGTCGCGGTGCGTGATGAGCGACAGGGCGTCGACCGGCTCGCCGTTCACCATCACGTCCAGTTTCACGAGATTGGCCGCCCGATAGCCGATCTCCTCGTAGTCCATCGAGGCGTAGCCCGCAGTCCGGCTCTTCAGCTGGTCGTAGTAATCGACGATGAGCTCGCCGAGCGGAAGCTCGAAGCGCATCAGGACGCGCAGCGGGTCGAGGTATTCGAGGTCGACGAACGTCCCTCGGCGGTTGGTCGAGAGCTCCATCAACGGACCGATGTAGGTAGCCGGCGTGACCACCGAGAGCTGGACCCATGGTTCGTGGATCGCCTCGATGTCGGAGACGGCCGGGAGCAGCGCCGGGTTGTCGACCGACACCCGGCCGCGCTGGTTGGTCAACTCGACTTCGTACTCGACGGACGGCGCCGACGCGATCAGTTCCAGCGAGAACTCGCGCTCGAGGCGCTCCTGGACGATCTCCATGTGGAGCAGGCCGAGGAACCCGCAGCGGAACCCGAACCCCAGGGCGATCGAACTCTCGGGCTCATAGGTGAATGAGGCGTCGTTGAGGTGGAGCTTCTCGAGCGCCTCTCGAAGGAGCGGGTAGTCCTCACCACTCAGCGGGTAGAGCCCGGCGAACACGAGGCTCTTGGCGGCCTGGTAGCCGGGCAGCGGACTCGTCGCCGGCCGCCGCACGGTCGTGATCGTGTCACCGACCTGCGCGTCGCGGACGTTCTTGAGGCCGGTCGCGACATAGCCGACTTCGCCGGCCACGAGCCGCTTGACGGGAACGAGCTGGGGCCGA